>JBGPJS010000073.1:0-11854 GCA_041485505.1 Gemmatimonadota bacterium
CACTGGCCGGGCGGGAGCGGAGCCGCAAGAGCAAGTGTACTCAAGTGAAGTCAGCCTTGTTGCACTCTAGCCACACTACCGGTGTGTTCGGGCTACAGGCGGATCAACCGCAGGTGACTTCCAGTGCCTCAGTGACCACCCAAACTGGTACGAATCCTGCCCTTAGCGGGCTCAGATCCGCCAGCCAATCGTATCTGAGCTCGACCGGAGAAGCCAGTCCTCCCTGAATCTGGGCTCCGTGAGCCGGATCTTTCATCTCAACCGAGGCCCAACGTGACGACCAGTTACCTGATCACTGGTGGAGCGGGTTTCATTGGTACCAACCTCGCCGCGCACTATCTCACCCAAGGCAAGCGGGTGACGATCCTGGACAACTTCTCCCGGTCGGGGACCGAGGACAACCTTCGGTGGTTGCAGAAGACATTCGGCGATCGCCTCGCCGTAGTCCGGGCCGATATCCGGACCGACGAGGGGGCACTGCAGCGGGCGGTGGCGGGGGCCGAGGTGGTCTTTCATTTCGCAGCGCAGGTGGCGGTCACCTGCTCGGTCACCGACCCCCGGGAGGATTTCGAGATCAATGCGCTCGGGACCTTCAACGTCATGGAGGCGGTCCGGAATTCCAAGTCGCGGCCCATCGTGCTCTATAGTTCCACCAACAAGGTCTACGGCAAGATGGCGGACGTCCCGGTGACGGAGCGGGGGGGACGCCATGTCTATACTAGTCTCGCGGAGGGAGTAGGAGAGGACCGGCCGCTGGAATTCTATTCTCCTTACGGCTGTTCCAAGGGCACGGGCGATCAGTACGTGCTGGACTACGCCAGGATCTACGGCCTGCGGACCGTAGTGTTCCGCCAGTCGTGCATCTACGGCCCCCATCAATTCGGAATCGAGGATCAGGGGTGGGTGGCCTGGTTCGCCATCCGTGCCATGCAGGACCTTCCCGTGACCATCTACGGCGACGGTAAACAGGTGCGGGACGTCCTCTGTATTCCCGACCTCAACGCGGCCTATGACGCCGCGATCCGGAACATCGACCGGATCTCGGGGCAAGCCTATAACATCGGCGGTGGACCCCGCAACACCCTGTCGTTGCTCGAACTGATCGGCCTGCTGGAGCAGCGTTTCGGGCGGAAAATGTCCTATGACTTCAGCGACTGGCGCCCCGGCGACCAGCTGGTCTTCGTGAGCGACATCCGGAAGGCCAAGCGGGACTTCGGCTGGGAGCCGAAGGTCGGGACCACGGAGGGGGTCGGGTTGCTCACCGATTGGCTGGCGCAGAACCAGGATCTCTTTTCGGCGGTCACCCGATGATCGAGCAGGCCCATGCACCGGGCCGCCCGACTTCGGGCTTCCCGTTGCTGGAGCGCCTGGCCTGCCCGGAATGCCGAAGCACGCTAGGGGCCGAGGAGGGGGGATTGTCCTGCCAGGGTTGCGGCGCGAGATACCCGGTAATTCAGGGGATCGCCGACCTTCGGCCCGCAGCCACTCGCGACAAGCCCGAGCTGGGCGACTGGACCCGGCACTGGTCGGGGGACAACCAGGCGTTGTTCTCCCAGCGTTTCTTCAGCTTCTACCGGAAGGCGGTCTTCGCACGGACCGTCGCGCACTTCATCGATCGGCATTTTCCCCGCGAAGGGGTTTTTGTCGAGGCCGGCTCGGGAACGTCGGAAACCTCTCTCCGGATCGACAAAGCCGGGAATCGCCGGGTGCTGGTGGCCACCGATATCGTGTTTCCGGTGCTGGCGCACTGCCACCCGATCATGGACGTGCGGGTGTCGGCCGACATTTTCCGGCTCCCGTTTGCCGACGACGCCATCGATGGCATCTGGAACGTCGGGGTCATGGAGCACTTCACCCACGATCTGATCGACCAGATCCTGGTCGAATTCCGTCGGGTCCTCAAGCCCGGCGCCTCGCTGATTCTCCTCTGGCCCGCAACCGACTCGCTGCCGCAGAAGGGGCTGCGTCTGGTCGAAAAGATCATCAACTTGCGGCGCCGCGAGAGCCGGTTTCAGTTTCACCCGGACGAGATTTCCCAGTTGCGCTCGTCCCGCGAGGGCCGCGCGGTTCTCACCCGCAACGGTTTCGAGACGACGCGGATTGACTGGGGTCTCCGGAGCCTGATGGCCTTCAAGACGTTGGTCGGCCGCAAGCCCGCGCGAGCCTCGGCCGAGTCCTAACCACCACCGCTGCAGACCGAGGTCCCCTGCATGACGAAGATCAGCGTGATCATTCCGGCCCGCAATGAAGAGGCCAACCTTTCGATGGTCCTGGATGATCTCAACGCGACGATCGCGCGGCTTCCGGAGTACACGGTGGAGGTCCTCGTGGTAGACGACCACTCCACCGACCGGACGGCGCAGATCGGCGCGGCACAGGGAGCCCGGGTGATCTCGAATCCGGGTCCGAACGGCAAGGGGATGGCGCTACGCCTCGGGTTTCAGCACGCGACCGGTGAGATCCTCGCCATGATGGACGCGGACTACTCCCACCGCGCCGAGGAGTTGCCACGCTTCCTGGAAGCGATGCAGGACCGGAGTGTGGGCCTGGTCATCGGATCGCGAGTGGTGGGCGGAAGCGAGGAGTACACCCACATCCGCGCCCTCGGCAACGTCTTCCTCAGCGCCACCATGGGGCTCTGTACCGGGCGCTATCTCTCGGACGCGCTAAATGGCTTCAAGGTGTTCCGGCGGGAAGTCTTCACCGATTTTCGCTACACTTCCCGCACCTTTGAGATTGAGATCGAAATCATCGCCAACACCCTGCGGAAGGGCTACCGGGTGGTTGAGATCAGCAGCCACGAGCGGGCCCGGGCCGGAGGGGAAGCCAAGTCCCGGGTGATCCGCCACGGCACCCGATTCCTCACCCGGATTCTCTACGAGGGGATGCGCGGGGTGAAGCCTGAGGCGGCCCGGCTGGCGGCGCCGGCGGGCGATCCGGCACGGGCCGCGCCGGTCGAGTCGGCCGGGGGCTGAGGAGCCGTCACCAGCGGGAGCCCGAAACGGGGAGAGCGACCCTGGGCCAGGCTGGCGGCCAGCCGGACTCAGGTTCTGACGCTGAGCGCTTTCTCCTCCAACCAAGCCCGATACCAGGCAATCGTCTCCCGCAGCCCATACTCCAAGGCGTGCGTCGGTTGCCAGTTCATCAGATGCCGCGCTTTGGTACAATCCAGATACTGCCGTGGAATCTCGTGGGTCGCCTGGTTCAGGATCTGGGGCACCAGGGAAGTCTTCCCCATCAGCTCGAGAATCACCCGCACCAGCTCCAGCACCGAGAGCGGCGTCTCGGTGCCGAAATTGAACGCCTGGCCCACGAAGCGCTCGTCCGGCAGCCGCTCGGCCAGCTGGAGATAGGCGTCGACCGCGTCACGCACGTAGAAATAGTCCCGGACGAAGGTGCCGTCGCTCCGGATGATCGGCGCCTCGTCGAGCAGCGCGGAGCGGACGGTCCCCGGAATCAGGCGATTGAAGTTCAGGTCACCACCGCCAAAGAGATTGCCGCACCGGGTGACCGCGAGCGGAGTGCGGTAGGTGTGGAAGTACGAGAAAGAGATCAGGTCGGTGCAGGACTTGGAGACGTCGTAGGGGAACCGTCCCTGTAGCGGGGTGTCCTCGGTGTACGGCAGCCGATCGTGAGCGCCGTAGGCCTTGTCGCTCGAGGCAATGACGATCCGCTGGATGAGCTTGGGGCAGGCATGGCAGGCCTCCAGGAGATTCCAGGTCCCCCGGATGTTGGATTCGAAGGTCGATACCGCCGACCGCGCGGCGGTCCCCACGATGGTCTGGGCACCGAGATGGAAGACGGAATCGATCTCGTACTCGTTGAGGGCGCGGAGCAGGGTCTGGTAATCCTCCAGCTCCCCCCGCACAACCCGGGATTTCGCGAGCACACCAGACTGCACGGCCCGGCTGTCCGGCACCCAATCCCGCACCAGGACCGTGACGTTGGCGCCGCGGCGGAGCAGTTCCTCCGTCAGCCAGGAGCCCAGCAGGCCGGTGGCCCCGGTGACGAAGGCATTGCGGTTGGACCAGAAGCTCATGGCCAGATCTTCCAGGGCGCGTTCCCACTCGCCCAGAGCGTCTCCAGCAGCTCCTTTTCGCGCACCGTATCCATCGGCTGCCAGAAGCCCTCGTGCCGAAAGGCCATGAGCTGGCCGGCGGCGGCGAGCTGTTCCAGGGGCTCGCGCTCCAACACCGTCATATCGCCATCGAGGTACTCCAGCACTCGGGGCTCGAACACGAAGAACCCCCCGTTGATCCAGCCTTCGCCAGTCTGGGGTTTCTCGGAGAAACTGCGCACCGCGTGCCCGTCGAGAGAGAGCCCCCCGAACCGGGCCGGAGGACGCACCGCGGTGACAGTGGCGGCGCGTCCGTGAGCTCGGTGGAAGGCCATCAGGGCGCTGAGGTCCACGTTGCCGAGGCCGTCCCCATAGGTCACCATGAACGTTTCGGCGTCGAGCCAGGGCCGCAGGCGGCCGATCCGACCGCCGGTCATGGTATCCAGCCCAGTGTCGATCACGCCGACTCGCCAGTCGATGGTGCTGGGGTTGAGTACGTTGAGCGAGTTATCGCGGAGATCGATAATGTAGTCGTTGCTGTGAATGAAGATGTTTCGGAAGTACTCCTTGATCATCTCGCAGCGGTACCCGCAGGCCACCAGGAAGTCCTTGAATCCGTGGGCGGCGTAGAGATTCATGATGTGCCACAACATCGGTTTGCCGCCGATCTCGACCATCGGCTTGGGCCGGGTTCCGGTTTCTTCCGCCAGCCTGGTCCCTCGGCCACCCGCCAGGATCACCGCTTTCATGACTCCACCACCCGGGGTGTGGGGATGGGGATGATGAACCGGCCGCCCCGCTCACGATACTGCTGCTGCTGACCCATGATCTCCTCGGCGAAGTTCCAGGCCAGGATCAGCAGATAGTCGGGCTGGCGCTCCAGTAGGGTTGAGACCGGGAGGACTGGCAAGTGCATTCCGGGAGTGAGCAAGCCCACCTTCATGGCGTTCTTGTCGACGGTGTAGGGGAGCAGGTCCGAGCCGACGCCGCAGTAGTTCAGCAGGGTGTTCCCCTTGGCCGGTGCCCCGTAGCCCGCCACGGTGCGGCCCTGGGCCTTGAGCCTGCGTAAGAGATCGAGGAGAGCCGCCCGATTGGCTTCGACATCCGAGGCGAACTGCTGGTAGCGCGCAAGGGAGGTCAGTCCCGCCCGTCGTTCCGCCTCGGCCATTGCCATCACCTCCGGCGCGTGGGTCGGGTGACGCTCCACCCGCCCGGCATACATCCGAAGGGATCCACCGTGGACGTTAACCCGATCCATGCGGATGACGGAGAGCCCCACCGTGGCGCAGAGGCGGAGCAGGGCGCTGACGGAAAAATAGCAGAGATGTTCGTGATAGACCGTATCGTATTCGAGCCGATCGATCATCTCTTCCAGGGAGGGCACCTCGATGACCACCAGGCCGTCGAGGTCGAGCAGGTCGCGACAGCCGCGCAGGAAGCCCTGGGTGTCATCCACGTGGGCCAGCACATTGTTCCCGATGACGGCCTTGGCCGGCCCATGAGACTGCCGCACCTCTCGCGCGGTGACCTCGTCGAAGAAGCGGTTGACGGTCTCGATGCCGGCCGCCTCGGCGAGGCGGGCGATGTTGGTCGCCGGTTCGATCCCGAGCGCGCGGACGCCCAGCCGGGCAAAGCACTTGAGGAGACTGCCGTCGTTGCTGGCCACCTCGACCACCAGGTCTCGCGCCCCGAGACCAAGCAGGTCCACCACGGTTCCGGCGTAACGGGCGTTGTGGGCCGCGATAGTATCGGAAGTGCCGGTGACGTAAATGTAGTTGCGGAAGAGCACCTCGGGATCAATGACATCGAGCAGCTGAACCAATGAGCATCGGGGGCAGAAGTAGACGTCAAGCGGATAGCTCGGCTCGCGGGAAAACTCCGCCGGCGAGTGGAGGAACGCGTTGGCCAGCGGAGTGGGACCAAGAGAGAGGAATCGAGGCAGGTCGGTGCCGTCGCAGGCCCGGCAAGTGGCCCTCATTCGGTGGGTCGCCATAGCGGGGGCTGGGCTCAAGGATGGGCGCTGGGGCACGGTCAGTGGCTCCATCGGGATCCGTACGGCTTCTGGTAGGCGGTCTAGCGGAGGACGACGGGCTGGGTAGCGTGCGGTGTCGCCTCCTTGATCTGCTGCCGCCACTGCGCCATGTCCTTGGAGAAGCGGAAGTCCAGCAGCTTCCGGATGAATTCCCAGCAGGTGGCCATCCGCACGTGGGACAGGCCTCCGCCTCGCATCCGGGCAAAGACGTTGAGCTCGATGACCCGCACTCCCATGTAGTGGGCCTTGATCATCATTTCCGGGTCGAGGAACCACTGCTTGGAAGTGAGCTGCATTGCCGTGATCACCTCGCGCGGCAGAATCTTCGGCGAGCCGTTGACATCGAGGGAACCAAGGCGGGGCCAGAGCGTGAGCACGAACAGATTGTAGCTAGTCGAGATTGCCTTGCGAAGCAATCCGTCCATCCGGAAACGCCGGCGAACCTTGCCCAGGACCGGCCCATGGGCGTGAGCCACCGCCTCGTAGAGCCGTACCACATCCTCCGCATCCACCTGTCCGTCGGCCGGGATGATCCCGATCCAGGGGGCGGAACAGACCGGAATGGCCCGCAGGACGCCGTTGCCATACCCCTCGTTGACTTCGACGCGATGGGGAACAACGCCGGGGTGCTGGGCCGCCAGTTGCCGGATGATCTCGGCGGTGCCGTCGCTGGAGCCATTGTCGACGGCCACCAGTTCAAAACGGTACCCCGCATTCGCGAAGGCTGCCAGGAGCCGGCGGGCCGTCGACGCCAGAATCTCTTCCTCGTTGTAGCACGGCATGATGAAGGAGACGTCGGGGGGCCCCTCGACGCCAGCGGTGGACAAACCGGTCATGAACGACTCCGGGAAAACCTCACACCACCACTTCCACCGGTACCAGGGTGCGGCGCAACGCCTGGGCGAACATGGTCCGAGTGAACTTGCCGAGACCGGCGGGGTGCTCGCCGAAGGTGGCGACGCGGCTCTGAATCAGCGTCTTTCGGTCGGCCTCGACCACGGTCCCATAAGTGATCGGCTCGGAGGAGCGATAGGCATCCAAGTCCCGAGTGTACCCGTCACGGCGCCAGGCCTCCACATCCACAGTGGCGATCCACTGCGGGGTCGCCATTACGGTCTCGGCGAATGGCGTGTGCAGCAGAACGCACCGCAGGTACTCGATCACGGAATTGAGGAGGACCCGCTTCCGCGCGGTGACTCGATCCCCGAGCATCGCCGCAATGCCCGTCTCCAGGAAGTCCAGTCCTTCCTGGGTAGCGTAGAACCGGCCCAGCATGGAGTACTTGCTCAGGAGATTGCCGCCCACGCTGCCGTCGATGAGCCCGTCCAAGTGGCCCACGGCCCATGCGGCGCAGGCCTCGCGAGTGTCGAACAGTTCCTCCTGGCTCTCCCGCACGAAGTCGTCGATGACCTGCCGGAAGCGGGCCGGCGCCTCGGGCAGCATGGCTTGCATCCGCACAATCAGATCGAAGGGACGGATCCCTTCCTGCCGGGCAAACTCGAAGGCCTCATCGACGTTTCCCTCATAGTGAAAGATAGTCAGGAGGAGGTGGAAGACCCGGGTCTCGAGATAGTCCTGGAATGAGAAGGTGGGGGTCTCGACCACCATTTCCTCGAGCTCCACCACCGGCTCGCCGGTGTAATTCCCCACGTCTCGGGCGACTACCCGGAAGCGCGTCTTGAGGCCAAAGCGCTGGCGGCTCTCCGGATTGCTGAGCGGGGCACCATGCAACAGCATGAGTTGGTGCGCCGAGATGCGCTTCACGCCGGTATCCAGCAGCTCCGAGGCCCCTTTCATGAAACTGGCCCTGGACTCCCCCGGCAAACACAGAATCATCTCGCCGTAGGATTGCATTCCCTGGGCCCGGACCTCTTTCTGGATCTCCGCGTACGTCTCCAGCTTGATATTGGAGCGCTCAATGTTCTTGAGCACCCCCGGGTCCATGGACTGCACTGCCGCCGTCATGGGCAGGGCACCGCGGATCTTGCGCATGACCTGAATGATTCGCTCGCCCCGGTTCTTCCCGGTGGTCGTGCGGATATAGCGGGGCCAGTTGTAGTGGTCCTGGAGGTAGGCGATGTAATCGGCGACCTCGGCGTCGAGCTCGTACATCCCGAAATTATCGTCGGCCAGGCAGAGGGGCATCTCGGGGCGTACCCGCTCGGCGATGTACTGCAGGTCGGCCTTCATGTACTCCAGGGAGTGGGCGAAGACCTTACTGTTGGACTTGACGCTGGAATTGCAAAAGGTGCAAGTGAACGGACATCCTCGGTTGATCGCCAGCAGCGGGAAGTATCCGGTCGCGAAGAACGGATCCATCAGTCCGGCGAGGTAGGGCGAGGGGATTTCATCGAGGTCGCGGATCCGCTCGATGTCGGAGGCAGGCACGAATTCCCCGGTTCGGGCGTGGATCCACGCATTCCCCGGCACCGGCTCCTCATGGAGACCTTCGAGGCGCTGGCCCACCTCCAGCCAGCGCCGCATCAGGTTGAGAAACGCCCGCTCGCCTTCGTAAGTCGGTCCCCGCACTGCCACGTCGATTTCCGGCATCCCGCGGAGAAAACTCTCCTGCTCCGGACGGGTGAGCGGGTAGTTCGGTCCTCCCATGATGGTGAGGACGTTCGGGTCCTGGACCTTGGCGTAGCGCGCGAAGGAACGGGCGAGGTTGTGATTCCAGGAGTAGCTGCTGAGGCCGAGGACGGCGGGCATACCGGCATCGAGCGCCGTCTTGAGATCCTGGGGCTCGCGGAAGATCCGGATCTCGACCGGTTCGGCCGACCCCAGATGGGGCGGCAGGTAGGCGGCGAGATTTGCCACCCCCAAGGGATAGACGTCCGAGCTGATGGTGACCTGGTTGTGACCGAGGTCTGCGAGGAAAATACGCATGGTTTGCCCTCGAGGGGAAATCACTTCGTGCAACCAATGGGCTGCACCGAGGCGCCTCACCGCCTTCGTGAGTCGGCCTCCTGGACATTGCTGGTGTTTCGCTCTAGCGGCAGCAAGTGTGATGCCGCCACAGGTCAGGATGACCCTGTGACACAATCCCCTGATCTACAATGGGTTAGACCTCAATATCGTAGCGCATCTTACCCCGAAAAACCGCACCTTCATGGAGCGCCCGGTGAGATGTTGGCAGGGCGCAACAGCTCTATCCACCGGGCGGGTCAAGTCGCTGCCCTTTCCGTGGCTCGTTCAAAGTCCAGCGTTTTGCGAACCCCATCGGCAATCCGCGTCGTGGGCACCCACCCGGTGAGTCCCAGGAGGCGCCTCACGTTCACCTCTCTGTGCGCCATCTCTTCGGGACGACCCGGGAGCGCCCCGAAGAGAAGGCGGTCAGAGGGAATCCCGATGATACCCGCCGCGGTCTCCACAAACTGGCGGACCGTGGATAGGCGACCGGTGGCCAGGTTAACGATCTCCCCCGGCTCCGAGATGGTCAAGCCGAGCCTGAGCAGCCCCTCCGCCACATCCTGGACGTAGCCGAAGTCGCGTTGCTGGGTCCCGGTGGTAAGGGGCAACGCGGTTCCGTGCTGACCGCACTCCAAGAGCGAGGGCAGCAGGCGACCGGCATGTTCGCCGGGTCCGTAGACGGTGAACAGTCGCGCGGTCAGCCCCCGAAGGCCATAGCTGGCGCAGCAGTGGGTGAGCACTCGGGTCCCAGCGAGCTTGGACTTCCCGTAGAGCGTGGTCGGGTTGGGCGGCGAGTCTTCGGCCAGATCGCCGCCGATCTCACCGTACTCGAGCGCCGAGCCCACGTGCACGAGATCCTGTCCCCGCCATGTGGGGTCCCGCCCAGCACTGAGCGCCTCGCCGACGGCCTGAACCAGGTCAGCGTTGATGCGATAGGCCGTGCCCTCGTCCGGCTGTCCACGCTCCGCGGGGTCGACCCCGTAACCGGCGAGGTTGAAGGTGACCGAGGGGCGCAGGCGCCGGAATAGAGAGGTCACCGCGTCGGGATTCTCCAGCTGGGCTTCGACGATCGTGCCGCTGACCCCGAAACGGGCGAAGACCGGGGCCGCGGCCGAAGGATCCCGCACCACGAGGTAAAGGTCCGCACCACGGGTGACGAGGGCGCGCGCCACCCAGCGGCCGATGAAGCCGGTCGCTCCAAGCACCACCACCCGGGTTAGACGATAGTCGCTGGCGCCCACGGGCGGGCCTGCCTAAGAGGAAGTCTGTTCACTGTTCACCGTTCGCGTCAGTAGAGTGGCGCCGGAGGACTGGGTGGCTCATAGGGCGGGAGGCGGCTCTCGGCCGCCGCCACGGAATCAGGGGATAGGGGGCCGGACACGACCTCATAGCCGCGTTGCGTGAGCGTCGGGCCGTTCAGGATCCAGACCGGGCGGTCGGGATAGGCTTGCAGAACCCGAACCCGCACCTCGGCGCTCCGGTCCCACGCGTAGACTGGCGCGTCGGCCTGAAGGTCCAAGGGGTTGTAGACCGCGGCGGAGGCATAGTCGGGGTGTCGCCGTCCCCGGATGAACACCAGGCTCCGACCGAACCCGCGATTTCCCGCCAGCTCCCGGACATCAGGCCGCATGTTGCGATAGTGGAAGTATTTGTCTGCCGAACGCCAAGGGATGAAGTTGACCAAGGTGGAGCCGCAGAGAAGGACCACCGCCGCCATGACGGCGGCCCCCCCCTGCACTCGGGTCGCGGCAAGCCGCCCCTCCAGGAAGCCGATCGCTCGCGCAGCCAGGGCGATGCACGGCACGATGATCAGGTACCAGTAGCGGGCGCCGAAGTCAGGGCCGCCGCTGAACCAGTAGAAGCTGTGAATCCCTACGATGCCGGCTACGACCGCCAGCATCAGGTAGTCGCTTGGTCGCAGTCCGCCGGAGAAGACCAGCACTCCGATGAGGAGAAGCGAGCCGGTTCCCCATCCCAGCAGCTCGACGTTCACCGAGGAGGTGTTGAGGTCGGCGTTCACGAGCACATCACGCAAGCCGTGTCCCGGGAAGGGATCCAAGCCGGAGGCGGACCAGTTCACCCCCCGGTTGGGGCCGAAGCCAAGAGAGTTGGTACCGGGACCGTAATAGCGGTCGGTGTAGGCCATGATGGGGAACTTCCTCGCCTCGCCCGTCAGGTACTTGTTGTAGGGGAGGGTGGCGGCTCCGATGACTACGGAGCCGACCGCGAGAGCCACGACCGGGGAGAACCGGAGGCTCCGGCCTCGAACGCCGAGGGCCCAGAGGCCAAGCAGCCCGGCCACCGCAAACCCCTCGAGCGGACGGACCAGGCTCACCATCCCGATGGCAAATCCCCCGATCCACGCCCAGCGGAGCTTTCCCGTTCTCCTGAGCCATGCCACGGCCAGGGCGGCTCCGAGGGCGCAGGTGAGGCTGAAGGTATGAGTTGTGAAGTTCATGGCCATGAAGAGATACCAAGGCGAAGCGGCCAGAAGCGCGGTCGCCACGCGGGCGGTGCGACGGTCGTAGAGCTCCCGCAGGAAGACGTAGGCCAGCAGCGTGTCCACCCCGCCAAGCAGCGGATTGACCAGCCACGGCGCTTTCACCAGCGCCCCCAGCGCCAGCATGGCGGGCCAGCCCGGGGGCACCGGCGAATACCACCGGGTCGCCTCATAGGTCATGAGGTCGAGGTTGAACCCGTCCCAGACCGGCGGTGCGGGCATTGCGAGCATCCCCGCCGCGAAATAGCGGGCCGGGTAGAGATACGAAATCTCGTCCGGGATGTGGGGATGCCGCTGATAGACGAAGACGCAGAGCAGCACCGCAATGAAGGCCACGGCCCCGGCAAGGAGCAGG
>JBGPJS010000074.1:0-11789 GCA_041485505.1 Gemmatimonadota bacterium
CACTGCTCACTGCTTACTGCTCACTGGCACTACGCCGCCGGTTGCTCCGCGACTCGGGCCTGCCAGGCCTCGAGGTGGCGTTCGACCAGCGCCACCAGCTCTCCCATCAGAGCCACCTCGAAGCTGAAGCGCGCCCCCGCCGCTTTGAACAGCTCCGGCAGCGGGCGGGTGGCGCCCAGCACCAGCGCACTGCGGTAGGATTCGACCGCATGCGCCTGGTCGTTGAGACTGTTGCGCCAGACCTGAAGCGCACCCACCTGCGCAATCCCGTACTCGATGTAGTAGAACGGATAGAGAAAAATGTGCAGCTGGCGGTACCAGCGCGCAACCTGCTCGCGCTCCAAGCCCCGCCAGTCAATGCCGCGTTCGAAGCGGCACCGGATCTCGAGCCAGGCCGCATCACGGGCCTGGCGGTCGTGCCCCTTCCCACTGGTGTAGATCCAGCTCTGGAAGGCATCGACCGACGCGATATGAGAGAGACTGATCAACAGGTCCTCCAGATGCTCGACCCGGGCCCTGGCCAGCTCCGCTGGCGTGAAGAATCCGCCCTGGTCCTGACCCAGGTAGGGTGAAGCCAGAAGCTCCATGGACATCGAGGCGAGCTCGCACATCTCGAGACCGGGGTGACGCTGCCAGAGGAGGGGCTGGGTGTGCGCGGCAAAGGCGTGGAAGGCATGTCCCGCCTCGTGGAGCAGGGTCGAAACATCCTCCAGGACCCCGACGGCGTTCATGAAAATGAACGGGCGCCCCCGGTGGTGCAGGGTCTCACAGTAGCCGCCCGGTGCCTTGCCCTTCCGGGTGCCGAGGTCCAGCAGTCGCTCGTCCATCATCGCCTGGAACTCATGGCCCAGCGCCGGGGCCACCCGATCGAAGACCCGCCGCGATTTGCCGATCAGTTCGTCCACCTCCTGGAAGGGCGCGATTGGCGGCCGGCTCTCGGGATCGACCGCCGTGTCCCACGGCCGGACCGACACAACGCCGAGGCGCTGGCGGCGCCGTTCCATAATCCTCGCCACTGCGGGAACCACGGTCTGTTCCACCGCCTGGTGGAATCGAGCGCAGTCGGCGGGAGTGTAGTCGAATCGGAATTTCGACTTGAAGGCATACTCCTGATAGTCGGGACAGCCGGCGTTGGCCGCGACCCGGGTGCGAAGCTCGAAAAGCCGATCGAAGATCTCCGCCAGCTCGTCGTGTCGCGCGACGTAGGGCTCGGTCCCCAGCCGGTAGGCGCGTTCCCGAAGGCTGCGGTCGGGGCTCTGCAAGAAAGGCTGCAGCTGGGGCAGGGTCTTCTCCTCCCCCTCCCACTGCACGGTGAAACCACCGGTGATCTTCTGGTAGCGGGTCCCCAGCTCCTCAATTTGAGTCATGAGCGGGACGTTGGCTTCCCGAAAGATTTCGCTCTGGGTCCGGAAACGGGCCAGGGTGGTCTCGAGATCCGGCCGGGAAAAACCTAGTGCGAGCAATCGGTTGGCGAGCGCAACGCTCTGCTCCTCGGCCTTGGGGAGTATCTCGGCCGAGAAACGAAGATGGACGGCTTCCTTAACCGGGTCTGCCGTGTCGCAAGTGTAGGCGATCATGGCGAGGGAGGCGGCCTCGGTGAGCGCTTCCTCGAACCGGGACCAGTCCCGGAGCCAGGTCTCTACGTTGCCCCGATCCACCGGCCTCTGGGCCAGCTCTCGATAGAGCGGGGCCAGGTCGTCCCAGGTCGCCTCGGCGAAGTCCTTCGGAGTCGGCGGTCGGTTGGCGAAAGGCATGGGGCGGAAGATAAGGGGAACGGGAGAACGGGGAACGGTGGCATCCCCGGACTACCAATACGCCATCAGAAAAGCCCAGCCAACATCAGGTAGGGACACGGGTGCCGCGATGGAGCGGTCGTTCCCGTTCCCTGTTCCCCGTTCCCCGTTCCCCGTTCCCGGCTATACGTCCCTGGCCTTCCGATTGTATAGATAGGCGAGGAGGAGGGAGACCAGTCCGGTGATGAACACCGACCCCACCCGATAGAGTGCGTTGAGTGACGACAGGTCGTGGAGCAGGATCTTCACCGCCGCCATCGCGGCCACCAGGAGACCTGCCTGCCGCACCATCTTGAGATCCCGTCGGAAACCCAGCAGCACCAGACCACCCGCGAAGAGAATCCACCAGGCACTTATGGAAAGCCCGGTCGCGAGCGCCGCGGTGTTTCCCTCGAGATTGCGGTGTCCGAAGAAGCGGTCCAGCTCCCCGGTCACCCCGAAGAGCAGCAGCACCCCCGCACCGATCCAGAGCGCGGGCACCAGTGGCTCGTCCTCAAACTCCGCTGTCCTGGGAGACACCCACACGGCGAGACCCGCGAGGGTTGCGATGGACAGCCAGAGTGCCCCGGCCCAAAGCCCCCAGAAGGCGGCGTCGAGATCCCCTCGCAGGGCAAAGTCGAGGTAACCCAGGAAGAGCACCGCCGCGAGCAACCCTAGCCCGGCCGTGGCACGCAACGGCTGAAGCGCCCGCTCGACCCCGAGAACCAGGAGCCCGCCGAAGAAGAGCAGCCACCAGACCACGACCGACTCGTTCCCTGCCAGGGTCGTGGTCTCCGCCGGGTAGCCCCGCGCGCCGAAGAACCGCGGCAGTTCCTGGGTCACTCCGAAAAACAAAAGGACGCCCGCCACCGTCCAGAGCAGGGCCACCATTCCCCTGGTTCCTGATCCCTCGTCCCCCGCCTTCCAAAGCCCCCGGGCCATCACCACCAGACAGACGATGCCGGTCCAAAGGGTCAGCGCCCAGCCGTCGACAAAGGCGGCGCTGGTCTCAGGACGAGTGGTGGTATCGGCGAGAACGAGGTGAAAGAGGCCAGTCCCCAATGCGAGGAGCCCGTACCACCGGCCGTCGGTCCGATTGAACAGGTGGTCGAGCGCCGCCCAGAGCAGCGAGAGCGCGAGCAGCGCCCAGACGGCCTCGAGACCGCTCCATTGGGTCAGGGCCGCGAACCCGGCGGCGGTACTCCCGACCAGCGCAAACTCAGGATGAAAGCGAAGGTATCCGGCCACCAGATAGGGCACCGCCACGATAAGCGGCACCAAGCCGGCTTCTCGTTGGAACAGTTCGGGGTCCAGCAGATGGATGGCCCATCCCAGCAGAATCGGCGTCGCGAAGAAATAGAGGGTTTCTCCAACCGACCAGGGTGTCGCCTGGTCACCCTCCGCGCGGCGGATCGGCCAGAAGGCCGGCGCCTGCAGCGCATGCCGCCAGACCGGCGCCGCGAGTCCCACTCCGGCCAGGACCACGCCCCAGGGCGCGGCGATCCGCTCGCTCGCGGCGCCCAGCAGCCCCCACCCGCCGCTGAATGACAGGAACCGGGTCTCCCACCATCCCTCCCGGAGACCGACGTAGAGGCCGGCGCTTCCGCCCAACACGCCAAAGAGCAGCACCCACCAGGGCTCCGCATGTTCGGCGGCACCGCCGGCGTACCCGAGGCCGAAATAGCTGAGCGCGATGAGCGCGCTGGTGAGCCGCCAGCGCTTCCGGGCCGACACCCAACCCAGCGCGAACGCCATGAAGCTCAAATAGAGGAGGAGCAGGTCGGCGTTGGACGCCTTCTGTCCCAGCAAGATCGGCGCAAAGAATGCCCCGAGCACCGCGGTGGCCCCGAGGGCCTGGACATCGATCGCGAAGGCCACCGCGGCGAGACCCAGGGCAACCAGCGCGAGCCCCGCAATCCCTTCCGGCGGGGGGAGGAATCGGTACAGATAGGAAGCAGCCCACACGGCAAGGTAGATCACCGCGGCGCCGCATCCGACCAGCGCGGCCCCATAGGTGCGCAGTCCCTTGTCATAAAGCCGCCAGCCGACCGCGCCGATCACCACGCCGGTGAGGGCCCCGCTGATGCAGCGTATCAGGGGTGAGACCCAGCCTTGGTCGAACGAGTACTTGAGGAGATAGCCTGCGGCGAGGATGACGAACAAGACACCGATCGCGAGCAACCCGCGCTGCCCTAGCCACTGCTCGGTGTCCCGGACCGGCGTCGCGTCGGTTCTAAAGCTCGGCCTCGGTCGTGCCGTTGAGGGCCTCGGTTCGCTCGGTCGCGACGACTCCTTGGCGAGGGAGTCGAGCCAGGGCTGCGGAGAGGCGGAAGGGGCGGGAGCGGTGGGAGAGGCCGGAGCGACGGGAGCCCGGACAGGAGGCGCGACCGCCTCCCCCGCCTTCCCTGCCAAGAGCTGCCGAATCAGGCCCTCGAGCACACCTACCCGCTGCTCCAGCCGGTCCAGGCGATCGTCAGTGCTCATGCGTAGCCTCTGTTAGCCGTTAGCACTCAGCACTCAGCACTCAGCACCCAGCACTCAGCACTCAAGATGGCACCGGCGTTTCTGCCGTCTGCCCCGTCTCGGGATGCTCCACCTTGAACGCCAGGACGCTCACCAGTGCGACGATGCCTGCCGCGACGTAGAACGGCATCGCGTGCCCCAATCGCTGGAAGATAGTCGTCGCCATGATCGGAGCGATCACCCGCGAGATCCCCCCGAAGGTCTGCGCCACTCCCATCGTGGTACCCACCTCGGATTTGTGGGAGGCCTTGGACATCAGGGAGGTGGTCGAGGGAAAGAGCAAGGCGGTGCCGATCGGGACCAGCGGGAGAATGGCGGCGAGCGTCCAGATGCTGGTGGCGGCAGGGTAGAGGGCCAGTCCCAGGATCAGCAACAGGGTACCGATCCGCATGGCGCCGGCTTCCCCGATCCGGTCGATGATGGGTCCGAGCAGCAGCGACCGCATGATCACGCTCAGCGCCCCGACGTAGGCGAAGAAATAGCCGATGGTCTTCTCGGTGATCCCGAACCGGGCGCCCAGGTAGAGCGCGAGGACGCTGGTGAGACAGGAGAAGGCCAGCGTCCCGACCGCGTAAATCCAGATGAACCGTGGCACTGACCCCGTAGGGTGGCGCAGCACCGACCAAGCGGCGTGCCAGACCGGCTTCCGCGCCACCGAGGTCACGTGGTGCTTGCG
Source organism: Gemmatimonadota bacterium (assembly GCA_041485505.1). GTDB lineage: Bacteria > Gemmatimonadota > Gemmatimonadetes > Gemmatimonadales > GWC2-71-9 > JBDUEA01. Next base: position 4,972 of record JBGPJS010000074.1, read on the forward strand.
GGATTCCGGGAGCCAGACCCACGCGAACCCGATATTGATGAGACAGAGTCCCGCGGCCACGAAGCCTGGCGCCTGGGGCCCGAGGTGGAACGCGAAGGAGCCGATCGTGGGCCCGATCATCACGCCGAGGGAGGTGGCGGCCGAGAGCCAGCCGAGGGCCCGGGCCCGGTCCTCCGGCTTGACCGTATCGGCGACGTAGGCCTGGGCCACACCCGTGGTGCCGCCGCCAGCCCCCTGGACCACCCGCGACAGAAAGAGCAGCCACACCGCGCTCGCCAGACCGAAGACGAGATAGGCCACGGCCGAGGCGGTCAGGCCGATCAGAAGGGCCGGCCGCCGGCCGTAGCGATCCGAGACCCGCCCCCACAGCGGCGCCGACACGAGCTGGGCGACCGAGTACGACGCGGTGATCAGCCCCACCACCTCCGGCGTGGCGTGGAACCGGAGAGCATAGAAGGGAATGAGCGGGAAGACCATCGCGAACCCGATCATGTCGAGCCCGCAAGCCGCGATCAGGACCGAGAGTCGCTGGAACTGGGTCGGCTGCTGTCCGCCGGTGCTCACGAGCTCCCGAGCACCAAGGAAGCGAAACACCGTGTTTCAACAATCATCATCTGGTTACGACCTTCCGTTCAGATCCGAGCGCGAAGACGATGCCGCTGAGCAGCATGAGAAGAACGCCGTAGGCCGCGGCGACCCCGACGTCCCCCTGACGCAGGCTGGAAAGGATTTCGAGTGACATGGGTCGGGTGTCATACGTGTAAAGCACGATCGAGGTTACGAAATCACCCAGCCCGGTCACGAAGGCCAGGGTGGCCCCCGCGCTGAGCGCCGGCCGGAGCAGCGGCAGTGTCACCCGCCGGAGGGTCCGCCAGCGTCCCGCGCCCAGGCTCGCCGCCGCCTCATCGAGCGAGGTATCGAGCCCCCGGAACCCAGCCAGAATCGCCCGGCTGGTGATGGGGAGATTGCGGATCAGGTAGGCCAGGGGCAGCAGCCAGATCGTGCCGATGAGGATCACCCGCCCGGTCCAGGGCGAGTGCCGGCTGAACGCCGTCGCCAGCGCGATCGCGAACACGGTCCCCGGCACCGCCCAAGGCAGCGCCAGGAGTGACTCGATGACCGTAGCCAGCCGGCCCCCCCCTCGAGCCTGTCGCAGGGCCATGCCCGCCAGCACCGAGAGGCCCACTGCCATTCCCATGGCCGCCGAAGCCATCCAGAGACTATTGGCGAGCGGCCGCAGGCGCTCGGGCTCGGTGAACAGCGAGAAATAATTTCCAACGGTGTAGGCGGGCGGGAGCGCTTCCACAGTCCAGGTACCGATGGGAACGAATGAGAGCAGAAGCAGGGTGAGATGGGGCAGGAGCAGGAGAACCGCGAGCCCCCAGGAGAGAGCCACGACGGTGGCCCGCACCCCCGGGCTGGCGATCGGCCGTGGGATAGGGGCGGCGCCTTTGCTCCCGCCGGTGGTCGCCTGCCTCCGATCGACCCGCCGGATCAACCAGAGCCCTGCCAGGGCCACCGCGGTGAGCGAGACCGTCTCCACCATGGCCATGGCATAATCGCCGTTGAGACGGGTGGAGACGATCTGGGTCGTCATCACCCGGAATCCCCCGCCGAAGATGTACGGTGCGCTGAACGACGCCAGCGCCGTCATGAAGGTCAGCAGGGCCGCCCCCGTCAGTGCCGGGGAGAGCAGGGGCAGAACGACCTCCCGGATGCTGCGCCAGCGTCCGGCGCCCAGCGCGGCCGCGGCCTCGAGCAGCGAGGGATCCAGCGCCGCGAGTCCGGCGCGGGTGAACAGATAGAAATACACGTACATCGAGTAGGCGTGTACCAGCAGGATCGCCCACGCCCCCTCGAGCCGCCAGGGCGCCTCGTCGAGGCCGAGCAACCGCTCCACCAGCCGCGCGGCGAAGCCGCTCTCCCCAAACAGGAAGAGAAAGGCGAGCACCCCCACCAGCGGGGGGAGGACGGCGGGCAGCGCCACCAGGCCACCCAGGATCCGGCGCCCCGGAAACTCGAATCGGGAGAAGAGAAAGGCGAGCGGAACCCCGACCATCGCCGAGAGCACCACGCTGGCGGCGGAAATCCAGACGCTGCCCCAGAGCGCCTGCCATTCTCCCGGGCGCCGGACGAACTCCTGGAAAAATTCCAGGCTGATCCCGGCCGGCCCGCGGACACTCTCGAGCAGAACCAATGCGAGCGGATAGACCACCAGCCAGAGCAGGAGGAGCACCAGCGAGACGGCCAGAAGCCGGCGGGCTCTCATGCCCGGTCAACCTCGAAGAGACGCATGGTCTGCTCCCTGTCGGCGGGATCGCACAGCGGCACCAGTCCGACGGCGTCAGCGACCTGGCGGGCGCCGGGAGGCGCGCTGACCTCGACGGTCGCCCCGGCATCGGTGATGACGGTGAAGAAAGCGGTCGCACCGGCGAAGCGGCGATCGGTGATCGTCCCCCGGAGTTGGTTCGGGGCCGGGTCGGTGAATCGGAGCGCCTCCGGCCGGATCATCACCTGCACCTGGCTGTCGGCTTCCGGCTGCCAGCGTCCAGCAGCCGGGCGACTGAATCCCCAGCTAGCCCCCTCGACCGTCACCCGGAGAGGGTCCTCGCTGCTGCCTTGCACTGTCCCGGTGAGCCAGCTCGAACGGCCCACGAATGCCGCCACGAAGGCGTTGGCCGGCCCCCGATACAGTTCGTCCGGTGTTCCCACCTGCTCGATTCTTCCCTTCCTCAGCACCGCGAGGCGGTCACCCAGATCGAAGGCCTCCTCCTGCTCGTGGGTCACGATCACCGTGGTAATGCCCACCCGGTGAATCACCCCCCGGATTTCGCGGCGGGTGTGTTCCCGGAGCGCGGGATCGAGGTTGGAAAGCGGCTCGTCGAGTAGAAGGACCCGCGGTTCCGGCGCCAGGGCCCTGGCCAGCGCCACCCGCTGCTGCTGTCCACCGGAGAGTTCGGTGACTCGGCGGCGCTCCAGGCCTGCGAGATCCACCAGCGCCAGCGCCTCGGTGACCCGCCGGCCCCGCTCCGCTGCCGTCACCCGGAGCGACTCGAGCCCGAATGCCACGTTCTCCCCGACATCGAGGTGGGGGAACAGCGCATAGTGCTGGAAGACCATGCCGAAGCGTCGGGACACTGCCCGGGCCCGCGTCACATCCTCGCCGTTCACCAGAATCCGCCCCGCGTCGGGCGTTTCGAAGCCGGCCAGGAGCCGGAGCGTCGTGGTCTTCCCGCTGCCGCTGGGGCCGAGGAGGGCCAGGATCTCCCCTTGCCCGATGGCCAGCGAAAGATCATCCACGGCGGCGGCAGCACCGAAGCGTTTGGTCAGACCTTCGACTCGCAGGAATTCCGTCATCTCACCTGTGTGATCCTTCCCCGTCCGCGCTGAGACTCCCGCTCACCGCTCACCGCTCCCTCTTCTTCCCGTCCCCCGCACATGCTGATCCCAGTACGCCATCCACGACGCTCCTTCCCCCGCCAGGAGCGGCCAGTCCATCTCGGCCACGGTCATCTCGCGCTCCACTCCGGCGACCCACTCCGGAACCGAGTCCTGTGGCAGGTCCAGGCGGGCCGGGAGCCGAAACACCCGCCGGGCGGCGAGGAGCTGTCCCGCTTCACTGCCCACGAATTCGATGTACGCCTTCGCCGCCTCGACATGTCTCGCTCCGCGAACCAGCGCGATGGCGTCGTCAATGACCACGGTTCCGCTTCGGGGAAAGCGGTACGAGAATGGCAGGCCCTGGTCTCGGCTGATCAGGATATCGGGGAGGTCCCAGAGGGTGACTACCCCTTCCTCCCGGGTGAGTTTCTCCATGAGGATCGCCGGACTCAGGGTGTAGGCCCGGGTCTGGCCGTCCAGCCGACGGAGCCAGGCCATAGCCGAGCCGGTGTCGCCGGTTTCGCGGAGTCCGCGTTCGATGATCAGCCCCCAGATCGCGCGCATGGTACCGCTCGCGACCGGATCGCGGATCAGGATCCGGTCGCGCCACTGCGGCTCCAACACCTCGTCCCAATCCTTGGGAGCGGCGCTGTCGGTTACCGCGTTCCGGTTGTAGGCGATCACCGCCGGAGTGCGATAGACGGGATAGTAGAGGTCCCCGGGCCCGACTCCGCGCCGGTCGACCTGGCCTGCCCAACTCGGTCGATAGGCCACCAGAAGCGATTCGGCGATTCCGCGGTCGAAGATCGTAGTGGGACCACCGAACCAGACATCGGCCTGGGGATTGACCTTCTCGAAGCGGAGCCGGTCGAGGATTTCCTGGCTTCCCATGTCGAGCCAGCGCACGTCGATGTCGGGACGGGCCGCCTCGAAGGCTTTCTCCAGCAGGATCAGCTGGTCGCGCCCGTGGGGAGAATAGACGTAGAGAGGGGTGCGGCGGTCGTGCCGGCACGACACCAGAGCCAAGGCGAACAGTGAACAGTGAACGGTGAACAGGAGGCTAGAAAACGGGTTCCCCTTCCGAGACTCGCCGACCGCGGCCCGGTTCACTGTTTACCGTTCACTGTTTACTCCGTTCACTGTTTTACTGTTTACGGGTGGTGAGGGAGGGCCAGCAGATTCGCGAACAGGCGGAACGCCCCCGGCACCCCGGCGGGCAACTCCCGGAAGAAGCTGAGGCCGGTGTAGACATAGGTTCCCTTCCCCACCGGGGCGATGAGGAGCCCCCCTTCGAGCGGCGGCCCCGCGGCGTCGTGCATCTCCAGCACCGGCCGATAACGGGGGTCCCAACTATGCGCGAAGTAGAGCCCCCGCTCCTGCACCCAGCCGTCCCAGTCGCTCGGGTTGATGAGGTTGGGGTAATGGAACAACGGGTCCTTCGGCGCCAGCATCCGGACCGGGGAATCCTCTTCGGTGACCCGGTCGTGGGGCTGCGCCAGCGTGATCGGGTAGGGCGCGAAGTTGCCGTTCACGAACTGATACTGCTGGTACTGGACGATCAGGAGCCCGCCACCCTTGGCGTACGCCAGCAGACGATCGTTGTGTTCCACCAGCGCGGAGTCGGTTTCGTAGGCGCGGCTCCCGACCACGATCGCGTCGAACCGGGCCAGATCGCCCCGCGCGAGCATTTCCCGGTCCAGGAGGACCAGCGGTATCCCGATTTCCTGGAGCGCCTCCGGCACCCGGTCCGCGGCCCCGCGGACGTAGCCCACCCGCCCGAGCGACGGTAGCTCGAGCGGGGCCGCGTGCACCCTCGCCACCGCGGGTCGCACCAACTGGTGCGGACGGATGTGGGGATAATCGATCCACTCCACACCTTCGGAATACGCGGTCCCCCGCCGGTCCTCGGCCACCGCCCGGATCATCGTGTTGCCCACCCGGAGGTCCGCAGGGGCGTGGACCGTGAACTCGAAACTCTGGACCGCGTCCTCTCCGACAAATCGAAATGGTTGCGGCGCCGGGGCCGGCCAGCCGGTCGGCAGCTCGAGACGCAGGCTCCCCGTGAGGGGGACCCTGGAGAAATGCGTGAGGGTCACGGTGAACGTACGCCCCGCCCGCGCACCGATGGGCCAGATCTGCACCGCGGGATCCAGGGTCACGCCCAGCGGAGGAACCACGAAGAGCGGGCGCCGCACCTCCCCGCTCGCCTGGTCATTGGCGCGGTAGGTGACCTCGCGGGACTCCCAGGCCCCGGACCGGCCGCCGGAGGCGACCAGCCTCGGCGCTTCGAACGGCTCCCCTCTGAGGTCCGGCTCGACCCCGTCCCACGAATACAGCCCGCCCGGACGGGGCTGGCGCAGAAAGTAGGGCGTACTGAGCGCCGCGGTGTCCGGGATGGAAAGATGAACCATCGTCGAGGAGACTTCTCCTGGTGCCAATCGGGTCTCGAGAACCCGATCGGTCCGGACCACCCAGTCTCGATCCGCCAGATCACCTCGATCGGTCCCGATGGCGGCCTTGATCTCACGCGGATCGTCCGAGGCATTCCACAGCGAGAGGGTCGCGTCGACCGAATCTCCGGGCACCAGGAACCGTTGCTCCACAACGGCGTCGAGGACCAGCCCCTGGATGATCGCGTTGGCCCGCCACAGCCGTTCGTAAATCTCGGTCAGCTCGAGGGAGCCTTCTTCGGGATGGGTCACCCCCTGGGCCAGCCGGTCACTCGCGGCGTCGAAGAGCCGCGGCAGATCGCTCCATTGGAGAGCCTTGGCGAGGGCGCGGATCGAATCCACCGTAGCCGCATGGCCGAGTAGTCCGTTGCGGACGTAGACATTGGTGGTGTCGGACCCGATGGCCCCGCCGAGCCCGATCATGGTGGTGTCCAGGCCGTCAAACAGGCCCGGCGTCCCCTTCCCCGTCCGGTCTTCCGCCAGCGCCAGCCGCACCCGGGAGGGGCCGATCCGCTGGAGCTGCCCCATGTCCTGGGAGCGGTGCAGGCTCCGTCCCCGCATCGCGATCTGGTGAAAGGACTGTCCGACCGCGCGGTCGAGTACCCCACCGTCGAGGACCAGCGTCGTCGCGGTGGTATCGAACCGGGCACTCCGATACAGCTTGAGGGGACTCCAGGCTCGGAGCCCTTCCTCGCTACTCAACTCGGGAAACCGCGCCGAGTCTCCAGCCACGTGAAAGGCCTCCTTCGCCGCCCACCCTGCCGCCTGATGCTGCCCGTGGCCATCCCGTGGTGTGCCACTGAAGATCGAGACGATGATCTGGGGCCGGAACCGGCGGACGATCCGGACCACGTCTTTGAGGATCGAGTCTCTGGGCCAGTGGTTCCAGGTCTCCTCGAGCGTCTTGGAGAATCCGAAGTCGTAGGCCCGGGTGAAGTACTGCCGGGCGCCATCCAGGCGGCGCGCCGCCAGGAGCTCTTCGGTCCG
>JBGPJS010000075.1:0-11745 GCA_041485505.1 Gemmatimonadota bacterium
CTTACCCCGAAGGCCTGCGCCGGCGTCAGGGTGATGGCGCGTAACGCCTCGTCCCACGCGAGTCCGTTGCGGACCGCATTCCCCGCCGCGAAGCGCAGGTCCCGATAATTGTTCATGTCCTCCTCGAGGAGGATGATCCGGACGCCCGCCGCCTCAAGGAGGGTGGCGTTATCGAGCCGGGGCGCCAGTCCGTCGAACGTCGGCACATCGGTGCTGGGGTCGAGGGCCACCGGCACATTGGCTTTGACCAGGTCGGAGGCTACCTGCCAGGCCTCGACGCCGCCGAGAATCACCAGCTTGAGGTGAAACTCCGTCGCGAGCCTCAGGGCGCTCTCGATATCGCTCCGGCGGTTGGCGATGGCATAGAGTGGAAGCTCTCCCCTGAGGACGGGTCTCAGCGCCTCGAGGTCGGCCGCCGGTGCCGCCAGCGGCTGCATCTGGGCCTTTCTGAAGTCGGCGGTTCGCTGGTCATACTCGGTGGCGTCGTGAAAGATCTGGCGCAGGCGCTGCAGCACGCCGGCCCGGCTGCCACCGCCCGCTTCCTTACTGCCAGCGCTCAAGTCGACGACCATTGCTACCGGAGAGCGCGCGACCAGCTCCTCGATCCGCTCGCCCCACAAATCCATCAGCACCGCCTGGCCCGAGATCAGGCCGCCGGAGGGCAGCGAGATCACTGTGGTCACGCCTTCGAGGCGTGCCACGGGGATCATGACCGAGGCCGGATCGATTCCCTCGCTGACATTGAACGCGGCATCGATGTCTCCGGCCTTTTGCCCTTCCCGGGTGGCCTCGATGGAGCTCACCCCCGTGAGGCCCAGGTCGGTGGCCGCATGGAAGAGGCCGGGTGTCACCCAGCGCCCGGTCGCGTCTACCCGAGTCGCCCCATCCGGGATCGCGATGTTGGTTCCCACCGCGACGATCTTCCCGTCCCGGATGAGGACCGTTCCCGGCTCGATCCTGGGTCCCGAGACGGGGTAGACGGTGCCCCCGGTGATGGCGATGGTCTGGGCGGTAAGGCGGTAGGGCGGTAGGGCGGTAAGGATTGCAACGAAGGATAGAGTTACACGGACAGTACGGCGGTACGGCGGTACGGCGGTAGGGGTCGCAATGATAGATCGAACACAGGCGGTAAGGCGGTAGGGCGGTAGGGCGGTAGGCAACAGTACACCAACCACCGCTTCCGTCGTCCCGCCGTCCCGCCGTCCCGCCTCTCCCGCCAGACCCACCTTTGCCTGGAATCTCATCTGCCCACCCCCGGCGCTGCGGTGCCCAGATTGAAATCGGTCTTGAGCTGATGCTTGGGATCGTTGCGGTCGAAGATCAGCCAGCCATCGTTGTAGACCTGCTCGGCTTTGCTGTACACCGAGAATGGATCGCCGGACCAGAGAACGACATCGGCATGCTTCCCCGGTTCCAGTGACCCCGTGGTGCTATCGATGCCGAGGGCCCAGGCGGGATTGATTGTCATCCAGCGGATGGCCTCTTCGCGGCTCACCGAAATCCCTGCCTGCAATCCCGCGTACATCGCTCTTGCGGCCTGCTGATTGAGTCGTTGAATCCCGTTCTCGCTGTCGGAATGCATGATGACTCTGACCCCCGCCCGCTGCTGGAGGGCGGCGCTCTGGGGGATCCCGTCGAAGGCCTCCATCTTGAAGCCCCACCAGTCGGACCAGATGGAGGTGGCGATTCCTTCCCGCGCCAGAATGTCGGCGATCTTGTAGGCCTCCACGGCGTGATGGAAGGAGCGGATCCGGAAGCCGAACTCCTTGCCGAGATCGATCATCTGGAGCATTTCGTCGGCGCGATAGCAGTGATTGTGCACCAGGATCCGGCCCCGAAGAACGTCGGCGAGGGTCTCGAGTTTGAGATTTCGTTCGGGAGGGTCACCCTTGTGGTCCTTGAGCCAGGTGTCCCACTTCCGGCGATAGGCCTCGGCTTCTATGAAGGCGGCACGATAGCCCGCCATGTTGCCCATCCGGGTGGAGGGACCGCCTTTGTCTCCGTAGACCCGTTTCGGATTCTCGCCGCAGGCCATCTTGAGCCCATAGGGGGCGCCGGGGTACTTCATCTCCTGCACGCTTCGGGCGGGAATGAGACGGATCACCGTCGAACGTCCCCCGATCAGGTTGGCCGAGCCCGGAAGCGCCTGGATGACGGTGACGCCTCCGGCGATGGCGAGAGGAATCTGCGGATCCTGGGGCCAGAAGGAGTGTTCGGCCCAGACATTGGCGGTGACCGGACTGGTGGCCTCGTTGCCGTCGCTTTCGGCGAAGGTACCGGGGGCGGCGTAGACGCCGAGGTGACTGTGGGAGTCGATGATGCCGGGGGTCACGTACTTTCCGGTTCCATCTACCACCAGCGCGTCTGGCGGGATGGTGAGGTCGGTCCCGACTGCGACGATGCGTCCATCCTTAAACAGGACCGAGGCGTGGGAAAGCTCCGGCCCCGCCGCGGTCATTACGGTGGCATTGCGGATGAGGACCGGGGGATAGTTTCGCCGCTGGTAGGTGGACGGGTACTGGGGACGGAGCGCGCTGATCGAGTCATTCGCGGCTTGCGGCGACGGTGAGCCCGCGACGCCCGCGGAGCCAACGCACGCGGTTGAGAGCCCGATTGCCAAAGCGAGAAAGGTGGGCCGCAGATGGACGCAGATGAACGCAGATAGTTGCATTGAAACTCAGCCTCCTTTGGCGAGCAATGACCCTTCTATAAGGCTTTTTGATGTGAACAGGAGCGAGTCATCGGTCTGATAGCCCGACTTACGGATTGATCTGCGTTCATTGGTTTCGCGTTTTCGCACTTTCGCGCTTTCGCGATTCAGAATGTTAGCCGCGGATGGACGCAGATGAACGCAGTTGGTCTCATCGACATTCAGTCCTTCCTGTCGGACACCGACCCTTCTATTGAGAGCACCTGCGAATCGCTCTACGGCACCTCCGGTGATCCTTCAATAGGAACCGTCAGGGCTTTTCTGCGTTCGTCTGGGTTTATCTGGGGCCAATATGATGTGCGCCGCGATTTCCTTGAGCAACTTGGCGCAGACCGGTGCCGTGATCCCGGCCGGGTCGTTCCGTGGATTGAACTCGACGATATCGGCGCCGACAATGTTTCCCTCGATCGACTGGATGGCCGCGAGGAGTTGCCGAACCGAGCATCCTCCCGGCTCCCGATGCGAGATCCCCGGTGCGAAGGCGGGATCCAGCACATCGATGTCGAGGCTGACGTAGACCGGCGACTCGAAGATCAGCGGCTGGCCATCCCGCCACTGCCCCATCGTGATGACCTCCACTCCGAAGCGCTCGGCCTGATCTCGCTGATGCCGGTTCATGGTCCGGATCCCGACCTGCACAAGGCGGTCCACCAGCCCCTCCTCCATGATACGCGCCATGGGGCAGGCGTGGGAGAACCGGTCGCCCTGGAGCTCGTCGTAGAGGTCGGGATGGGCATCGAAGTGCAGCAGGGCGAGCCGCGGATACCGGGTGCGGAACGCCCGCAGAATCGGATAGGTGATGGAGTGATCGCCGCCCAGGGAGATCGGGTGACGCCCTCGCCCCAGCAGTCGTGCCACGGCGGCGGTGATCTGCCCCTGGACGGCGGCACTCTCTTCGAAGGCCAGATCTCCGTCGTCCTCGAGCACGCCGGGCACGCCGAGGTCCACCAGCTGTTCGGTCCACGGGTTGGTGGCATCCGAGTGTAGCGCTTGCCGGATCAGGGGTGGTGCTTCCGCGGCGCCTCGCTGAAATGAGGAACTGCCGTCGTAGGGAAAGCCGACGATCGCCGGCATGCCTACTTCGCCGCCACGAACTCGATGGGCGCTCCCGCAATGGCGATGCGCACCAGGCGGTGGGGCTTCGCGGTCGTGACGTAGAAGGCCACTCGCTGAGTCCCGCCGCTCAGTTCAGCCTGATAGCACTCGAACTCGCCGGCGGGCACCGAGACCTTCCCGACGCCGGTCACCACCAGGGTCATCTGCTCGACTCGATTTTCTCCCGAGGAAAAGACCCAGAGCTCCCAGCGCGCACTCGCGGACCAGCGGAAGGCGGGGAGGAGCGCTTGCACCGCGTTGTCGTCCAGGGTTCCCGGGGGTATCAGCGTATCCACTGCGAAAGCCTTGGGCCCCTGGGGACTCATGACGCGGGCGGACCCAGTCACCCGGCGGTCGTCGTAAGCGAGTTCGATGCGGGTGTCCTGACCCTGCATCTTCCCGGTTTGGGTCACCCGCCGCATGGCCGCCCTTGCATCCAGATCAATTTCGGTTGTCTGCTGAACGAAACCGGTGATCCGCGACTCGTCGATGTAGCGATAGCCCATCGCGGTCTTCTCCAGCTTGGTAACCTCGGTACCCGCCGCCCGGCCCTGCAGCAACACGATCAGACTGTCGGTGCGAGGTTGCAGCTGCGACAGGTCGAGGTCAACCGGGCCTTTCCGTACGACCAGATCCGCGGGGGTGAGTGGGTTCCCTTCGGTACTGACCAGCCGTACCGGTCCGAGGTGGGTGAGGGCCGCGTAGATCCGGGACCCATCACCCACGACGACGATGAGATTGGAGTCCGCCCGGAGGCTGCGGCGGGCTGCTTTGACCACTTGGAGTGCGCTGACGGCCGAGAGCCGGCTACGATACATGCGTAGGTCGGTGGCAGGGAGTCCCAGCGCCCGGGCCTCCGCCACAGCTGCCGCCAACTGACTCACGGTCTGAATGCCGAGCGGGAAGCTGCCGGCGAGGGCGTTGCGGGCGGCTTCGAGTTCCGGTGCCGGCACCGGTTCGGTGCCGATTCGTCGGCGTTGCAGGAGGATTTCATGGAGCGCCGAATCGGTGGCTTCCGTGGGTACATCCGCGCTCACCTCGAAGGCACCCTCCCCGCGTGGTCGGGTGATGCTGGATTCGGGGTTGTCGGCCCAACGGTGCTGATGGCCCAGGCTACGGGCCAGCCGGCTGTCCTTCCCTCCCGCCAGCAGGTGACTGGCCACCAGGGTTGCGAGGTATGTTGTGTCCGTTGAAGTGAAGGTCAGGTTCCCAATGAGAATGATTGACCGGGGCGCGCCCGGCCGATGGACCAGGATGGTCTCGGTCCGGGTGTGGACCGGCGGCTTGGGAAACAAGGGTGCCGGGGCGGTTCCCGCCCATTTCCCGAACGTGCTTTCGGCGAGCTGCTTCGCTCGGGGCAGGGTAAGGTCTCCGGCGATGACCAGGAGCGACCCGCCGGGGCGGACGTGGGCGGCATGAAATGAGAGCAGATCCGTTCGCGCAATGGCGCTGATGCCTTGTGGGGTCGCGCGGCGGCCGTAGGGGTGGGTGCCGTAGAGGCCAAGGGCTAGCACCCGGGCTCCCACAGCCGCCGGTTCGGACAGTTCGTTCTGCAGGTCGGCAGTGGCTTGCCGGCGGAGCACCTCCAACTCCCCCAGTGCGAAAGCCGGCCGGAGAGTCACGTCTCCGACCAGCTCGAATGCCAGGGCAGCCTCGGTGGAAAGCACGTCGGCTTGGATGGTGAGGAAGTCCGGCCCGGTCGATGCGCTGAGCGACCCGCCGACGTTTTCGATGGCCGCATTCAGCTCGTCGGCGCTTCGGTCGCCCGCCCCTCGGGTGAGGAGACCCGCCACCATTTCCGCCACTCCCTCCTTGCCGGCCGGGTCATAGACTGTCCCCGCGGGGAGGGTCAGGACGAGCGAGAGCAGCGGCTGCTCGTGGCTCTCGATCAGGATCAGCCTGAGGCCGTTGGCAAGCATCGCCTCCTGGAGCGGCGGCAAGTTTGCGGGGGTGAGTGGCGTGGGTCCCGGTGCGGTGGCGGGATACTCTTGTGCGGACAGCGGCGCGCCCGATGCCACGCACCCAGCGAGGACGGCCAACCGGAGCACCCGGCTCACGAGGTGCCTCCCGGGAGCACGGTCAGCACGAGTACGTTCTCCGCGCTTAGATACCGTTGGGCCACTCTCCGCAGGTCCTCGACCGTGACGGACTCGTAGCGCCCCAGGCCGGTGTTGACCGCTTCGATCGAACCGTGGAAGGTCGCGGCGTGCTGCAGGCTCTCCGCAATATCGTAGGCCCGCTGTCGGTCGGTCACCACGCTCGCGCGATGAATGTTTCGGGCCCGGGTAAGCTCGGCCTCCGTCGCTCCTTCGCCCGCGGCGCGCGCAATCTCGGCGGCCAGAAGGGCGTCAAGCGAATCGGCGGTGACGCCCCGGCTGGCCACCGCGAAGACGCCGAATACCTGGGGGCCCCGTCGAGTGGTGAAGATCCCGCTCTGGGCGGAAACCGTGACGCGGGCCTCGTGGCCCAGGCGGCGAGCCAGCCGGGAGTCCTGGCCCTGTCCCAGGATGATGCTCAGAAGCTCAAGGGCCGGTGTATCGGCCTGATCGTGTCCGGGGATGCGGTAGTACCGGGCGATCGCGGGCAAAGCCGCGAGGCGGTCGGTCACCGCCTTGCGCCGGGTACCGGGAGCGGAGTCGGAAGCGCAGACGATGGGTGCCGGGACTTCGCCCCTCGGGATGTCCCCGAAGTAGGCCGCGATGAGCCGCTTGGCCTCCACGGTATCGAAATCGCCCACGACTACGAGCCGGGCGTTGCTGGGGGCGTAGTAGCGCCGGAAGAAGTCCGCGGCCTCGGCGGTCCCGGCCAAATCCAGATCGGCCATCGAGCCGACAATGGTGTGGGCGTAGCCGAAACAGGTGGCGGAGTCGTAGACCGCATAGAGGCCGTCCAGAAAGGCCCCGGTGTAGGCCTGGTTGTCGAGTCCGAGCCGCCGCTCCTCCTTCACGGCTTCGCGTTGTTCTCCGAAAGTGGTATCGGTGATGGCAAGAGAACGCATTCGGTCGGCCTCCAACCAGAGGCCAAGATTCAGTTGATTGGAGGGGAGAGTCTCGTGAAACCGAGTGATGTCATCCTCGGTCTGGCCACTCTCCTCGCCTCCGGCCCGCTCGACCAGCCTGGCGTGCTCACCCTTACCTACGTGAGCCGAGCCCTGGAACATCAGATGCTCGAACAGATGAGCCATGCCGGTATGACCCGGGCGCTCGTTCCTGGAGCCTACGTCGTACCAGACGTCAACGGCCACCACCTGGGCCGTGTGATGTTCCGCGAGGACCACGGTGAGGCCGTTGGAAAGCTGGTAGGTCTGGGCGGCGATCGGTCCTGGCGCCTGGGCCTTGGAAGGAAGGACTCGGAAGGAAGCAGAGAGCAGAGCCATTGTGAGCAGACGTCGCATTTCTGTCGTGGTCTCCCAGGAGGGCTATTGGCTATGTGCGGTGGCTATGCGCTTGGCTATGGGCTATGAGCTGTTTGCTGTAGGCCGTGGGGTAATGACTATGAACGGTCCAGCTTACGGAACAGCCCATAGCTCATCGCCCACAGCCCAGAGCCAGCATCACGGAAAGAGCCGCAGACTATTGTCCGAAAGAATTTTCTTCTGGATCTCCGCCGCAAGCGGCAGGTTCCGGAACTGATCGATGTTCTGCCGCAAATCCTTCACCCCAGGACTGGGCCAGTCGGTGCCCCAGAGGGTCTTGTCCGCCAGCTCAGCCAAGCGGGGAAAGTAGTCGAGCAACCTGGCGGGTGGGATGCCGGAGAGCTCCAGGTGAACGTTGGGATGGCGCCGCAGGACGAAGAACGCCTCCTCCATCCAGAACGGGCGTCCCCCGTGAGCCATCAGGATCGTGAGGTCGGGGAAATCAATCGCGACATCATCGATCTCGAGAGGATTGCCCCATTTCGACCGAGCCCCCGGGAATATGCTGGTGCCGGTATGAATCATCACCGGCAGGCCCCGCTCCTCGCAGCGCCGATAGATTCGGCCCAGGGCTTCCAGTCCCGTCGTGTACGCGTTGGCCGGATAGAGCTGATGGGGCGGATGAATCTTGAGACACCGAATCCCCAGGTCCATCAGCCGATCCACGTCTCCTTGCGGATCTCGGGTGAAACGGGGGTGCACTCCGCCGAACGGTATCAGGCGTCTGGGATTGGCCTGGGCGTACTTGGCGGAGAAATCGTTGGTGGAATCGTCGAAGCCCATCAAATCGGGGCTTGGGTAGTTGATCAGCCCTACCCGATCCACGCCGGACGCATCCATCACCTCGAGCAGCGCCTTGGGGTCTTCCATCAAGACGACCAGCCGCTGCCAATGCGCTTCCTTCCCCTTGCGCATGACGTCCGCCACGGCCGGCTTCATCTGCTGCCAGGGCTGGATGTGGATGTGGATGTCGGTTATTGGATAGGGGGACATCATTTCTGGAGGGGTAGTGGGGAACGGGGAACGGGGAACGGGGAACGGGAAACCGAAGGTAACTGGCGCCTGCGATTCCGCCAATGTGTCATTCTGAGGGAGCGTAGCGACCGAAGGATCTCCCGCCTGTCCCAGCAGAGATCCTTCGCTTCGCTCAGGATGACACTGGGTGAGAGGTCCCGTTCCCCTTTCCCCGTTCCCTGTTCCCCAGCTCTAACGGCCTTTGAACTCCGGCTTCCGCTTCTCCAGAAACGCCCGTACCCCCTCCGCCTTGTCCTCGCTGCTGAAGACCAGGCCGAAGAGGGCGCGTTCCTGACGAAGGCCCTCATCGAGTGAGCTCCGTAGGGCGGCGCGCACGGCTTCCTTGATCGCCTGGAGCGCCATCGGGCTCTTCTCCGCGATGCTCCCTGCGAGCGTCAGCACCCGTTCCCGCAGGTGGGCGGAGGGAACCACCTCGTCCACCAATCCGATTCGAAGGGCCTCGGTGGCGTCGATCAGCTCTCCGCTGAAGAGGAGCTTGTACGCGGTGCCGGTGCCAACCAGGCGGGGAAGCCGCTGGGTGCCGCCGCCGCCGGGAATGATGCCGAGGTTGACCTCGGGCTGGCCCAGCCTCGCGGAGTCGGCGGCGATCCGGATGTCGCAGGCCATCGCCAGCTCGCAGCCGCCGCCCAGGCAGAAGCCGTTGATCATCGCGATGACCGGCTTGGGGAAGCCATCCACCGCATCGAAAATGGATGGACTGCCCATCACCCGATACTGATCGACGGGGGAGCGCCCTTCGAACTCCGCAATATCGGCGCCGGCGACGAAGGCTTTGTCTCCGGCTCCGGTAACCACCACCACCCGGATCTCCGGATTGCGACGCAGCGCATCGAGCGCGCCCAGGAACTGGCAGCGGGTTGGTCCGTCGAGGGCGTTCCGCTTCTCAGGTCGGTTGATGGTCAGGATCGCGACGCGGCCGGCGATGTCGGTGGTGACGAGTTGGGGTTCGGACATGAAGCCGTTAGCGGTTAGCCGTTAGTCGTTAGTCGTTAGTCGTTAGCCATAGGCCATAGGCCGCAAGCCGTAAGCCGTAGGCCATTGTTACTCAGTCCTTAGTCCTAGGTCCTCCGCCCTCTGTCCTTAGTCCTTAGTCCTTCCCCCACTGGTAGAACCCTTGCCCGGTCTTTTTCCCCCAGCGTCCCTCCGCGACCATGCGGCGCAGGGTCTCCGGCGGCTGGTACTGCGACCCGCCCAGGGTGGCGTGAAGATAGTCGGCGATCTTCAGTCGCACATCCAGTCCCACCAGGTCGGTGAGACGGAGCGGTCCCATGGGATGGTTATAGCCCAGTTCCATGGCCTTGTCGATATCGGCCGGTGAGGCGACGCCCTGCTCCACCATGCGGATGGCCTCGAGGCCCAGGACAATCCCCAGCCGGCTCGAGGCAAAACCGGGCGAGTCCCGGACTACGATCGGCTCCTTGCCCATGGCCCGGACCACCGCGAGAGCGTCGTCGCGGGCGGCATCGTCGGTGGCCTCATGCACCACGATCTCGACCAGTTTCATCAGGTGCACGGGGTTAAAGAAATGCAGTCCGATGAGTCGATCGGGATGGGGAAGCCCCTGGGCGATGGCGTTCACCGACAGGGATGAGGTATTGGTGGCAAGGAGAGCTCCGGGAGCGACAACGGCCGCCGCCTGACGGAAGACTGCCCGCTTCACCTCCAAGTCCTCGAACACCGCCTCGATAACCAGATCCGCATCACGACAGGCAGAGGGGATGGAGTCGTCGGTCGTGATTCGGGAGAGGATCTGGTCCCGCGCCTCGGCAGTCAGTTTGTTCCGGGAGACGGCTCCTTCGAGATTTCGGGTCACCGTGGCGAGTGCCTGGGGGAGGACGTCGGGTTGGGCATCGGTGAGCCGGGTGGTCCAGCCGCCGGCCGCCGCAGCCTGGGCGATGCCCGCTCCCATCGTTCCGGCACCGACAACCGCGACGCGACTGATCTGCAGGGTCATGGCGCCACCCTTGCCGCGGCCACTCTCAGCCGGTCGGGAAAATTGCCGCAGAGGCCGTCTACCCCCAGCCGAGTCAGCCGCTCCGCTTCCGGGTCGTCATTGACCGTCCACGCGATCACCCGACGCTGGGCGCCATGCAGGAGCGCCACCAGATCCTCATCGATGAGTTGGGCATCCTGCCAGAGCGTGTCGGCTCCGACGCCGTCAAGGACAGCAAGCGGATCCAGCAGGTAGGATGCCGAGAGTGCTCCCCTCCGAAGCGCGGGCCTCTGCAGTCCGAGGCGTGCGACGATTCGATGATCGAAACTGTGCACACCCAGAAGGGTAGGGGAGGGGGATCGAGCAAGCGTGTCGAGCAGAATAGCGTCGCAGACGGCCGGCAGGGTCTTGACCTCGACCCAGACCGTGAGGCCGGCCAGGACCGCCAGGGCCTCGGTGAGCGTCGGGACTGGTTCGCCGTTGGGGAGACGGTGGCTCGCGGCTTCCACTCGGCTGAGGCCGCCAATCGGTCCCAGCCCCGCCAGCTCGGCGTCGTGGTGCACCAGAATGGCCCCATCGCGGGTGGCGTGGACATCCAGCTCCACTCCGTCGGCGCCGAGCTCGCGCGCGCGACGGAACCCCGCCAGTGAATTCTCGTACTCGTAGCCGGAGGCGCCGCGGTGGGCTAGGATGATGGGCGGCATCGTCGAGAGGATTCAGGATTCAGGATTCAGGATTCTGCCTTCAGGAGTCGGGGATCAGGGTCGTTGGTAACCGATCATCATGGTTGCCGTCTGAATCCTGAATCCTGAATCCCGAATCCTAGTTCTCCTCCGCCTTCTTGGGCTCGATCCAGTCGTTCTCCTTGAAGACATCCTTGAGCAACGCCCGGTCCTCGGCCGTCGGCGTCACCGAGGCGCGGTAGGCCGGATAGGCTTCGGCCGAAAGCTCCTCGCCCGTGACGGTGCGGGTCTGCCTGGCGTAGACTCCGATCTTCCGATTGAAACGGAGGTCGGGGACACTGATGTGACGGTCCCGGTCCGGGATCGCCATGTTGAGGCGCTGGGTAAGGCGGGTGATTTCCTGGCGGTAGAGCTCGCGGCTGGCCTCGTTGAGGTGACCCGGATCGACTCCAGCTTCGGTTTCGCGCTCGTCGAAGCGGCCCTTGAGACCCCAGACGTAGGCCCAGTGGGCGCTCGAAGAGTTGTCGGTGCCGAAGAGGTCGAACGCGGTGGGGATCCATTTGTTGAAATAACGCTGGACGATCTCGGGAGGAATCTTCCCCGCCTTCACGATCCGGAGCAGGCCGTTGTTGCCGGTGCCGAGGTGGAAGCTCTCCTCCTTGAGCATCGGCCCCATGGAGCGGGCCAGAGGGTGGAACGCGGAGGTGGACAGCATCTTGAGCTGGAACTTGCCGTCCCGGTCGATGAACTGGGTGTAGGTGAAGAAGTCGAGCCAGTTGTCGACCCGCTCGTTGAACGAGCCGAGCAGGCGCTTGCCCTCTTCGGCGCGGCGCTCGAGCAGCTTCTGCGCCTCGCGCTTGCCCTCGTCGCCGAA
>JBGPJS010000076.1:0-11715 GCA_041485505.1 Gemmatimonadota bacterium
CCGCCGGGGTAGTCATCACCTACACCCATCCGGCATTCACCGTGCGCCAAAGGGTGTTCGCGCCGCTTGATGAGCCTGCAATTGTGATGGTGCTCGATGTGGATGCGGTCCGGCCCATCGAGATTGTCGCCGAGTTCCAGTCCGATCTCCAATTTGCCTGGCCGGGGGCCGCGGGCGGGCAGTATGTCTTCTGGGATCAAGGGCAGAAGGCGTTCATCCTGTCCGAGAGCCAGCGCAAGCTCAACGGTCTCGTGGGGAGTCCGTTCACCACCTCGGCCACTAATCAGCCCGCCCACAACGTTCCCGAGGCGCCCAGTCAGCTGCGGATCGCGGTCGGGGATCAGTCGCGAACCCCCATGCCCCGGCCCGGGGAGCCGATCGGACGGCTCACGGCGCTTCATGTCCACGGGATTCCTATCGTGATGGTTGCTGCGGCGGCACCGCGTGACAGCGTGCGCAGCATCTATCGGCGGGTGCTGGCCAACCTTCCTGCTCTCTATGCCGCCCGGGTGGCACACGCGCAAACCGTCCTCGACTCCTCGATGTGGGTGGAATCTCCGGATCCACGCTTCGACGCGGCTGTGCATTGGGCCGCGGTCAACCTGGACGAGGCCATGGTCTGCAACCCGGACCTTGGCTGTGGGTTGGTGGCGGGGTATGGGCCGAGTGAGTCCCGGGGCACCCGCCCCGGGTTTGGCTGGTTCTTCGGGGGTGACGCCTCCATCAATTCGCTGGGGATGACTGCTGCGGGCCAGTTCCAGTTGGCGCGGGAGGGGCTGGAGTTCTTTACGAAATACCAGCGGGCGGATGGGAAGATCCCGCACGAAATCTCCCAGAGCGCGGGCCGGATCAAATGGTTCGAAGACTTCCCCTACGCATACTATCACGCGGATACCACGCCCTACTGGATCATGGCGTGGGGTGACTACTGGAAGGCTTCCGGTGACACGGCGACTCTCCACCGAGTCTGGCCCTCGATCCGCAAGGCCTATGACTGGGCCCGGAGCACGGTGGACTCAACCACCGGACTGATGCTCAACTCCAAAGGCGGCCTCGGCGCCGTGGAGGTGGGAGATCTTGGGGTCGGCGTCCAATCGGACATCTATCTCTCGGCGGTGTGGGTGGAGGCACTTGATCGGGTAGCGCGGATGGCGGCGGTCGCTGAGGTGGCCGGGCCGGTCACGGCCGACAAGAAGAAACGGACCGCCGGACCGTAGAACCGTCGGACCGACCTGGTGGCTGAGGCTCGGGCACTTCGTGATCGGGCACTGACCTCCTTACGCGAGAGATTCTGGCTGCCCCAAGAGCAGATGTACGCCTTCGCTCTTCTCGATAGCGGTCAGGTGAGACCCGAACTCACCGTCTGGCCCAGCACCGCCATGAGCTTCGGCTTGTTCGACGAGGAGCGGGGGATGCGCGAAGCGGCCGCGGAAGCGCGGGCCACCCTCAACACCGATTGGGGCAGTCGCGCGCTGGCGGGGGAGAGCAAGCTCTTCGATCCGCTCCACTACAACAATGGGACGGTCTGGCCCTTCTGCACCGGCTTCACGGCGTGGGGTCAATACCGCTACCGCAATCCGGTGGCGGGGTTCGCGGCACTCTCCCAGATCGTAAACAGCGGCTTCACCTGGGGGCTGGGGCACAATCCCGAGGTCATGGGGGGAATGATGTACGAGCCGCTGGAGGCGGCGGTCCCCCAACAGTTCTTCGGCACCTCGTTCATCCTGACTGTGCTGGGCCGCGGGATGTTGGGTTGGGAGCCGGACATTCCTGCGGGCACCATCCGATTTTCCCCCCAGTTCCCAACGGACTGGGATCGGCTCACGGTGCATGGCGTTCCCGCCGGCCGCCGGCGGTATGACGTGCTCATGCAGAAGACCCCCACGGAGCTGCGGGTAACGGTCCGGCGATCCGGCGGTCCGACGGACGCTCCCGACACCTTGATTTTTGTGCCGCACCTGCCGCTCGGCTCACGGCTGACCGATGTGAAGGTGCATGGTGGCGTGTCGTTGCCGTCAGAAGCTCCGCGACAGACGGCGCGTGATCTGGAGCTGACCCTCCCGGTGGTCCTGGCCGAGGAGGTAACATTCGAACTGCACTACGAAGCGGGCTACGAGGTGTTCTTGCCGAGAGTTGTTCCCCAGCGGGGCGATCGCTCTCGGGCCATGCGGCTACTGGACCAGCGGCTCGAAGGCGACACTCTGGTCCTTACGCTGGAAGGACGCGAGGGCACCACCGACACTCTATGGGTGCGCCACAGTGAGATGCCGGAGCAGCGGGCCATGGCGGTCTCGTTCGATGGGGTCGGCGATCCGGTGGACGGGTATGTTCGGATGACCCTGCGGGTCTCCCCGTGACCCCCCAGCAGCGACTACCACCTGAGCCCCGGCTTGCCGCCAGCCGCAATGCAGTTCGGGCCTACCGTCGGCCTTTCCGCGACCGATGAAGCGGTCATAAGCGATTGTAGATATTGCGGTTAGAATGAACCCCTCAATGGCCTGCCGTTTGCTCACATCAAAGACGTGATGAACTACCTACATGATCAGATGCGACCTCTTTTCAAGATCCTCCCGTCGGTCCTCGCCTTGGTGGCGGGCTCCGGGCTGCAGGCCGCCGCCCAGCAGAATGTGACCGAGCTCTATGTTCAGGACTCCCTGACCTTGAAGGTAGGTCAGAAGGAGGGCCTGAGCGTGCAGGCTTTCGACGACAAGGGGAACGCGGTCCTGCTCATCAAGTACCGCTCGAGCGATGAGCGTACTGCACGGGTGCAGACGAACGGTACCGTGACCGGGCTGCGGCCCGGCAATGTGCAGGTCACCGTCCAAGCCGGGAAGAAGACCCGGCCCGTCCAGGTGGTCGTGGTGGACGGCGGTCCGCCACCGGACAGCGCTCACGCCTCCGCTGATCCGCCCCCCGGTACTCGGCCGGACCCGAAACCCGCCCCGCCGCCCCCCCCGATCGCGACTCTCGCCATCGAACCCGCCTCGCTCTATCTGCTGCCGGCGGAGACCTTCCATCTGAACCTCCGCGCCGCGCGGCCGGACGGCAGCCCGGTGGTCTCCCCCCGGGTGAGCTGGAAATCGCTCCGACCCGAGGTGGCGTCGGTGGGAGACACCACCGGCATCGTGGTGGGCGTCGGCGCCGGCCAAGGCGTCATCCAGGTGAGTGCGCCGGGGGGTGCCACCGCGAGTGTCGCCGTGGTTGTCGCGCTCACCGAATTCGACTTCGGGGTCAATCGCCTGGTCATGGAGGTGAAGGACTCGCAGGCGTTGCGGGTCGTGGTGCCGGCTCAGAACCGACGGGAACTCCGCACGGCCGATCTGCAGTGGCGCACCAGCGATCCCGGCGTCGCGAAAGTGTCGGCGGGAGGTGTGGTCCAGGCGGTGGGGGCGGGGAAGGCGGAGATCATCGCGGGCGGTTTCCTTCAGGAGCGTCATCTGCCGGTGATTGTATATCGCGAGATCACCGAGTTCGCGATGCGCCCCGCGCCTGGAGACACCGTGAAGCTACCGGTCCTGGCCAGCCGGGAGTTCAGGGTCCGCGCGATCGCGGCCGATTCTTCACCGGTGAACGATCTGCCGTTTGAATGGCAGTTGGGCGACCCCTCGATCGCGAGCTTCGACACCGCGACGGGTGTGCTCAAAGCGAAGAAGGTGGGGACGACGACGCTCAGCTTCTCCCTCAGGGATTTCCGGTCCAAGGCATGGACCATCCGGGTGATTCCGGGCAACGTGCAGCTCGAACCGGAGCTGCTTGGGCTCCGGGTGGGAGAGAAGCGCCGGCTCAGCGCACTTGCGATTGATGAGAATGGCCAGAGCTTGGGGCCCGCCACCGATCTGGCTTGGTCCACCAGCAGCAGCGGGGTGGCCACGGTTTCCGCTGATGGGCAGGTCGAGGCGGCGCGAGTGGGTCGGGCCACGGTCAGTGCGATGGTCACCAGCGGCCACAGTGATTCGGTGCAGGTGTTCGTGAACGGGGATCTGCTCTTCTCATCGACTCGCGCCGGGAAATACGGGGTCTACAGCGTGCAGCGCGCTACCCCGACCGTGATTCAGCCTCTGTTGGCTGACAGCTTTTCGAACCTGCAGGCCGTGGTGTCTCCTGATGGAACCCGCCTCGCGTTCACTTCCGACCGTGGCGGCGGTGGCAATTTCTCGATCTACATCGCGGCCGCGGACGCCTCTCGGCCCCACCGCCTCACCACCGAGCCAGGGATCCACAGCAGTCCTGCCTGGACCCCGGACGGGAGGCAGATCGCCTTTGCCTCGACTCACGCGGGCGCCAGCCAGATCTATATCGTGAATGCCGACGGCAGCGGACTCAAAGCGCTCACCAGTCTGGCGGGGAACAACCAGGATCCGGTGATTTCGTCGGACGGCCGCCGGATCGCGTTCACCACGACGCAGGATGGCCCGGCCACCATCGCCATCATGAATCTCGATGGCAGCGGCCTCACCAAGAGCTCCGACCCGCGGGATCGCCGGGAGAGTGCCCCCGCGTTCACGCCGAGCGGCGATCTGCTCTATCTGGCGGAACGGAAGGAGGGTCCCCGCCGATTCAAGATCGTGTTCCAGCCGCTGGGTGGGGTCGACCGCCCCCCACTATTCGAGGGCGAGACACCGATCGTCGGCTTCGCGGTCTCCCGCGATGGCCAGTGGCTCGCCGTCGCTACCCGGATCGACCCCGCCAAGGGTGCGGGAGCGTCGGGGCTCTTCCTGCGCCCGATGGCGGGAGGTACCGAGCTCCCTGTGCCGCTCCAACCCAACGAGCAGATCGCTAGTCCGGCCTTCTAGAGCAGAGTGCTGGGTACTGAGTACTGAGGGTCTCCTGGAATGGAGTCACTCAGTACTTTTCCGCTCAGTACTCAGTACTTTCTACCCAGTTCGCGGTACTTGCATCTCCTACTATTCTTCATCGAGCCATGAAAGCCCTCACTCTGACTGCCCTGGGCGGCATCGGAAATCTGCGGGTCCAAGACATCGCGAACCCGCGGATGGCCGCGGCGGACGAGGTGCTGGTCCGGGTACAAGCCGCGGCGCTGAATCGGCTTGATCTCTTCGTGGTTGGGGGACTGCCGGGAGTCAGCTACGACTTTCCCCACGTCATGGGAGCTGACGGGGCGGGAGTGATCGAAGCCGCCGGACCGGAGGTCACTCGCTTTCGCCCCGGTGATCGGGTCATGATCAATCCGGGCATCTACTGCGGAGCCTGCCAGTATTGCCTGGGGGGAGAACAACCGCTCTGTCCCGAATACCGGCTGTTCGGCGAGCACGTCCCCGGAACGATCGCCGAGTATATCGTGGTTCCGGAGCGCAACCTGGCGCGGGTGCCGGAACAGATGCCGTGGGACCGCGCGGCCGCGTTTTCGCTGTCGGCGCTGACCGCATGGCGGATGGTCGCCACCCGAGCCGCGGTGCGTCCCGGTGAGACGGTGCTGATCTGGGGGATCGGTGGCGGGGTCTCGCTCGCGGCGCTCCAGATCGCGAAGTACCATGGCGCACGGGTGATGGTGACATCGTCCTCCGACCAGAAGCTGGCCGTTGCCAAGACGCTCGGGGCCGACGTGACGCTAAACCACGTCACCGCGGACGTGCCCAAAGAGATCCGTCAGCTCACGGCGCGCCGGGGAGTGGACGTCGTGGTGGACACCGTCGGCGAGAAGACCTGGGAAAAGTCCTTGCGGTGCCTGGGCCGGCTGGGCCGGCTGGTTACCTGTGGGGCCACCACCGGACCGATGTGCGTAACCGACGTGCGTAAGCTTTTCTGGAATCAGTGGACCCTCCTCGGTTCCACCATGGGGAATCACGAAGAGTACCGCCGAATCACGGCCTTGGCCGATCGGGGGCACCTCTGGCCGGTGGTGGACCGGGTACTCCCGCTGTCAGAGGCGCCCCGCGCCTTCGAACTCCTGCAGAGCGGCGCGCAGA
Organism: Gemmatimonadota bacterium; assembly: GCA_041485505.1. GTDB lineage: Bacteria > Gemmatimonadota > Gemmatimonadetes > Gemmatimonadales > GWC2-71-9 > JBDUEA01. The sequence continues at coordinate 5,928 of JBGPJS010000076.1, forward strand.
TGGGCAAGCTCGTCATCCAGGTGACCCAATGACGGAACTCTGGGAACGCCTGGTCAGTGGCGCGCAGGAGCTGGAAAATGTGCTCCCGGCCCTGATCGGGGCGATGGTCATCCTGCTCACCGGGTATCTGGTCGCACGCCAGCTGGAACGCGCGACCGACCGGACACTCAAGCGCATGGACTTCAACCGGATGGCGGACGCGGGCGGCCTCACCCAGGCGATGGGCCGGGCCCAGGCCAGGCTGGACCCCATCCATGCGGTGGGAAAGCTGGTCTTCTGGCTGATGATGCTGGTGGTGATCCTGCTGGCGAGCACCGCTCTCGGGCTCGAGAACATCAATCAGATGTTCGGCGCCATGCTCTCGTTCATTCCGACGCTGATCGCCGGAATCGTGATCGTGGTCCTCGGCATCATCGTCGGCGAATTCGTGCGGGGGCTCATCCTCGCTTCGGCCGGCACTGTCGCCGGGGTGCCGACGCTGGCCAAGATCGCCAAGGGTGTGGTGGTGATGATCTCCGTCTTCATGGCCTTACAGCAGATGGGCGTGGCCGAAGAAATCGTCACCGCCGCGTTCACCCTCATTCTGGGTGCCGTAGCCCTGGCGACAGGGCTGGCCTTCGGGCTCGGCAACCGCGACTTGGCAGGTGAGATCACCCGGCGGTGGTATGAGGAAGGCCGGCGGCGGAACCGGCGCAAGACCGATCCGCCGGAGCCGGCGATGGGCAGCGAGCATCAAGAAGCCGCTAAGCCGGTTGAGCCACCGATGCTGGACTAGCGCCCTCCAGTCCCCAGTCCTCAGTCCTTGATGATTCTATACCGTCCAATCGTCTGCCTTCCATCCGCCCCCTTGGTCCCAAGGTAGAGCGCACCCTTGATGCCGATTCCGAGAAGCGTGGTGCCCGACGGTAGTCGGACCGTGCGGATCAGTCGGCCGTCACGGCCGATCACGTCGTAGACCGGGACGGGGTCGTCTCCGGAGCGCGACCGGAGCAGCCAGACCTCTCCCTCCGGGCTGCTGCTGCCGGTCGAGAAGGGTGGCTTGTTGCTCGCGAAGGGGTATCTGATCTCCAGGCCGGCGGGGCCACCGGTCTGCTGCATCTGGCGCCGGACGTTCTCCATGAACCGGTCCTTGTCCACCTGGGTCACCGGGACCTTCTGATACGACCGGCTGGCGCCGCGCCGCCACTTCCCGTCCGGAGAACGCCAGTCCACGCTGTTGCTGGAGGCTCGTGCGACCCAGACGAACCCATCTGCGCTGACGCCGAAGATGTCGGTGCCACCGTAGATGGTCGGTACCTGCTTGGTGGCCTCTCCGAAGAGCCCCTCACCCAGCTCCGGGAGCTTGAGCTTGGCCACCGTGTCAGCGATGGTGCCTTCACGGGGGAAGCGCAACACCGGCGCGCTGTCGGTGTTGACCTTGCCACCAGGCTCCAGTCCTCCCATCACCGCCCTGAAATCCGGTTTGTACGCGTAGCCGGTGGTGTCGTAGACCAGCGGCTGGTTGGGTCCTGCCACCTGCTGCAGGTGAAGAACGGCCAGGAAATCACCTTTTTCGTTCCAGAGCGTGGTACGCTCCGCGGCATAGTCCACCAGACCGATGGTGTCTCCGGGAAAGCGTAGTACCTGGCCCGGCAGCTTGTACTTGCCGGCGGCGGGATCGCTGGGGAGAATCGTGTCCGCGCGGACGCCGATGGTGTCGATCTTTGCCGGCTCGAAGCTCCCGAAGAGGAAGGATTTTTCGGGGAAGTCCACCAAAGCCACTCGCCCGTCCCGGAGCTCGATCAGATTGGCGACCTGACCGAAGCTGCCCGGGAGGGTCGCCTCCGCCCGGTCCAGGGTGACCGACGCTGTCTCGCCTCGGCCGCAGGCGCCCACCACCAGTACTGTCAGGACCGACCACCGCCGCGACGACTTCATGCCCAACCTCCGATTCCGATCGATGATGTGAGGGTCCCGCGAGGACAGCTCAGGGAATCCGGTACTGGAGCAAGCGAACGCCTTGGGCGGTCGGTTCCGCCACCAGGGCCGCCGCCGCTGTGAGCGCCAGAACATGTCCGTGGCCTGGGTGACGTACCTCGCGGAGCAACTTCCCCCCGCGGTTCACCACTTGGTAGCTCCGCACCGAATCACCAATCGCGCGGCTCTTCTCCAGCCAGACCGTGCCGTCCGGTGCCGCGTGGGCATCCTCGAAGGGAGGTTTGACCACCGCGAAGGGGAGCTTTTCGGCAGGACCACGGAGATCTTCCGGAAAGCGCCGGAGAAAGAGCTCGTGGTCCGCCTCGGTGACCGTTAGGACCCGGTCGGGCAGCGGTTCTCCCCGAACCAGCGCCCCCCCTCGCCCCATCCAATCCACCCGATTGTGGTACACCCGGGCGATCCAGAGGGTGCCGTCGGGCAGGACGCCCCAGTGATCGGTTCCGCTGAGGATCCGGCGCTCGAAGCGCCGGCCCGCATCGCCGACCACTTCCGCAAGATCAAGGGGTGCCAGCCGCGCGACAGTGTCCACCCGCGTCAAGTCGAGGCTGGTACGGACAATGACAGCCGAGTCCCGATTGCCGCTCCCGTCCGGCCCGGGACGGGGAGACAGCTCGAGGTAAAATTGCCCGTCCGCATCGCGGGCTCTAGGGAGAGCACCACGCAGAGGGGCGAACGCGGCAATACTATGGGTGAGCTTCCCCGTCAGCGTCCACACCGTCATCCGCTGCATGCCCCAGTCCCCGACATAGAGCGAGTCGGCAAACCGGAACAACGAGAACGGCTGGCGGTATTCGCCGCTTTTCACGCTCCCCAGCGAGACGACCTTCCTGGTGGCGAAGTCGGCGATAGCCACCTGCTGCTCACTTGGCGCCACCAGGGCCCAGCGATTCTCGGAGACGCTGGCTGCCTCGGGGACCTCCAGGAAGGAGAGCTGGAGGGTGTCCCCCGTCGCCCGCAGATCGACCACTGGCAGCGGCGCTCGCGGTTGGCCGCACCCGAGTGGGGCGAGCGCCAAGGTGAGCGCGCTAAGAATGCGACGGACGAAAAACATGGCGGGGAATGTAACGCGGGGGTGGACCGGCCGGGATGGGAGTCGATTCCGGGCAAGTCCGCCGATGTCGGTGGTGAAAAGGGGGGAGGCCGTTCAGGTCACGCCGGATGAACACCGATCCGCCGGATGAGAGACTGTTCCTCCCCGCCGGTCAAATCGGTGTTCAACCGAGAAATCGTGTCAGGGGCTCCACCAATAGCTCAGCTTCAGGGCCACCACATTGTCCGCTTTGGCATCAAGCAGGCGATTGAAAGAGCTCCGGAAATGGAAATCGCCTTGGTTGAGGTCGTCCGAACGGTTCTGGGTCCAGACCAGGTACAGGGTGGAGCCCGGCAGGTATTCCCAGCGGAGCACCGCGTTACCGCGAAGTGAGGCCAGGTTGAAATCGGGATTGTCGAAGCTGAACGCACTGGCGGCACCGTTCCCATCCGGATCCGCCGTGTAGGTGATGGTGCCGTACGCATCGGTGGCTTGCTGGATCGTGGATCCACCGGTCCCATACTGATTGAAAGCGTAGCTCTTGGGCCGGGCGAGCTCCTTGAAATGCCGGTAGTCCCCGGCTGACAGCAGCGGTTGCGCGAATAGCTCGAGACTGAGCTTGGGCGAGAAGATCCAGTTCACCCGGATGTTGGCGCTCAACGTGGTCTGGTTGAGATCGGCGAAGACGTAGCGGTGGTCGAAGGTGGCCGTGGCGAACCCATCCGAGACTGTGGTCACATACTGCGCGCTGGTACGGCTCCGCTCATAGCTCGGCTCGAACCGGATACTGAGCGACGACGCCGGCTTCCATTCCAGGCTCGGGCTCAAGCTCCAGCCGTTGTTCGAGCCCAGCCGGTATTGAGTGCCGTGCACGCTCAAGCCGACGATGAGATTCTTGCGGGCATCCGAGTCGACGCCCATGTCCCACTCTACGCCTGACGGGCTGACTGCCACGGGCCCGCCCCGGGTAAAGCGGTTGTCGAGCGTCTCTGGGTTGTACGCAGCAAACCATCGCAGGTTGTAGTAGTTGAGGAACTGCATGTTCCCGGTCTGGAAGAAACCGGCCCCGATGAGATCGCCGCCGAGATCGTAGTTCCGGAACACCGCGCCATCGAGAGATACCTGGCGGAAGTGCCGGCTTGGTCGCGTCCAGCGATGCCCACCGGCGATGTGGCCGTTGAGCTGGTCGGTGCGGAACTGGAAGCCGAGGTCATTGACGTCGAATCCGGGAGTGATCAAGCCGACGGCGGCGTTGAGGCGCCAGTCGCCCCTCTGCTTGTTCAGGTAGACCCTCGCAGCGTAGCCGGTCAGTGCCGTTCTGGTCGTGTCCAGAACGACTTCGCTCGCGTCGGGGCGCTGGAAGTAGTGCACCGAGTTTTGCTGCAGATCGCTGATCCGCTGCCGGGTTCCCGCCACGCGGCTCGCGCCGGCCCAGCCGGTCACCACCCACATCTTGTTCCGGTCGAGAAAGCTCCAGCCGTCGACCCCGGCGCCGATCGCGTTGCTATTGAGCTGATCTCTGAGCGCGGGGTCGTCCAACCGGCGGACGGTCAGCGTTGAGATCATCCCGAGGCCCTGGCGCCCTTCTCCGAACTCACGCTGGGTCCGCAGCACGCCGTAGTAGGTGAGCGGCTCCACCTCGGCCGTGAACCCACCGCTCCCGTTCTCCAGCCTGGCCCTCTCGCGGTCAGTGAGGGCGCTGAGGGTGCCGAGGCTCCAGCCGTTGCCGAACTTGCCGGAGAGCTTGGCGGCACCGAGGATCATCGTTGCCGGGGGCACGCTGGAGTAAGTGGCGGAAGGAAGCGATCCCTGCGGGGCCCGGCCGATGCGCCGAGAATAGAAGAAGTCCGGATTGCCCCAGTTGAAGCTCCAGTAGTTGTTGGCGCCGCCGAAACCGAAGTTGAAGATGTTGGCGCCTTCCACGAAGAAGGGCCGTTTCTCCGGGTAGAAGGTCTCGACGTCACTCAGGTTGACCACGGCGGGGTCCACCTCCACTTGGCCGAAGTCCGGATTGACGGTGCCATCCAGTGTCAGGTTGCTTCCCAGACCCACCTTGAGGTCGGCGCCGACTCCGCCTCGGAACCGGGACCCGTCGTTGAACGGGTCACCCGGCGTGTGATTAAGCAGTTCGGTCCGCCCGGTGACGTAGGGGAGCACCTCAAGGCGGGCCGGCGGCTTGACCTCGTCAATGCCGACCAGCTCCACAAAGCGGGAGACGAAGCCGCTCCCGTTCTTGGGGGTGAAAACGAGGTAGTCCTCCTCGTTCTTCCGGGAGATCTCCCGTTTGAAGTCGACGCCCCACACATGGTGCTCGCCTTTCTGGAACCGGAGCTGGGAATAGGGGATCCGCATCTCGAGCGTCCAGCCGACCGAATCCCGTCGCGCCTTGGCCTCCCAGACCCCGTCCCAGGTGTCGTCGTCCCAGTCGTCGTTGTAGAGGGTTCCATCGTAGAGCGTGCCGGCGACGTTGATGCCGAAGTAGAAACCGGTGCGGCGATCGTGATAGGGGTCGAGGAAGACCATGAAACGATCCGAGCTGACCTGGTTGTCCCGGCGGGCCAGCCGGGCGCTGATCGAATCCGGGGCGGAGTCAAACAGCCGGGCCGCGATGTAGACCGCCGCGTCGTCGTAGACCAGGTAGACCACGGTCTGCTCGGTGGCGGTAGCGCCTTCCTGCGGGTCACGCTGGAGGAAGCGGGTGACGGGAGGGGTGCTCTGCCAGACCGCTTCGGAGAGCACGCCGTCGATCGTAAGGGGGGCCGTCAGTCGGACAGCGCGGAC
>JBGPJS010000077.1:0-11699 GCA_041485505.1 Gemmatimonadota bacterium
AAGGAGACCCCCAGCTTGTCCACCTCGTCCAGCAGAAAGACCGGATTCTTGGTGCCGGCCTGCTTCATTCCGTGTATGATCCGGCCGGGCATGGCACCGACGTAGGTGCGGCGGTGGCCACGAATGTCGGCCTCATCACGGGCGCCTCCCAGCGAGATACGCACGTACTTCCGTCCCATCGCGCGCGCGATCGATTTGGCAACGGAGGTCTTGCCGACACCAGGCGGTCCGACGAAGAGGAGGATGGGGCCCTTGGCGGTCTTGTCATCTTCGTTTCCGGGGACCGGTGGGCGGGCCTGGGGGCCGGCAGGCGTTTCCGGCTCAGAGACCGACTGGGACACCGGTGCAGGGGATGCGAGTGGCGGTTCCGCGGCCCCATCAGCGGTCGGCGCTGAGGCTTCATCGCCCGCCTCGGCGCTCTCCCGTTTGCCCGCCTCCTTGCGCAGCTGTCTCACCGCCAGAAACTCCAGCACCCGGTCCTTCACGTCGCCGAGGGCGTAGTGGTCCTCGTCGAGGATCCGGGCGGCCTCGGTCAGGTCGAGGTGCTCGTCGCTCCGGATGTTCCAGGGCAGCTCCGCGATGTTCTCGAGATAGGTGCGGATGACCTGAGACTCCATCGACTCGCGGCTGATCCGGCTGAGGCGGCCGAGCTCCCGGTCGACCTCTTTACGGGCCTCCGCCGGCAGATCGAGGGCGGCGATCTTCTCACGCAGCTCGTCGAGATCATCGCCATCCTCGTCCTCACCCAGCTCGCGGCGAATGGTCTTGAGTTGCTCCCGAAGAAACATCTCGCGCTGCCGCTCACCCAGCTCGTCCTGCACCTGCGACTTGATATCCTCCTGGGCATCGAGGATGCTGATCTGGCGCTGCACGTGCACCAGCACCCGGCGGAGTCGCTCCTCGACCGAGAGCGTTTCCAGCAGCGCCTGGCGCTGCTGCGGACTGATGTCGAGGTAGCCGGCGATCAGGTCGGCGAACCGCCCCGGCTCGTTGACCCCCGCGAGCACCTGCTGCACCACTTCGTCCGGTAACCCGGACTTCTGGCCCAGCTCGGCGGCACGGGTGCGCGCCTCCCGGTAGAGGGCCACGAACGCCGGATCCTCGGCGTTGAGCGGGAGCATCTCCTCCGCCTCGCGGACGATGGTCTGGAGAAAGCCCTCCCGATCGCTGAAATGAATGGCGATCCCCCGGCGCTCGCCGTGCAGCAACAGCTGCATCCCGGCAAGCCCACGCTGCATCTGACCAATGCGCGCGATGGTACCGATGGTATAGAGGCCTTCCGCAGCCACGTTTTCGACATTCTGTCGCTGAGAGACCGCAAAGACGAGCTTCTCCGGTGTGGTGAGCGCCGACTCGATGGCGCGAAGCGTGCCGGGGCGGCCGGCACCAATGGGCGCGGTGACCCCAGGGAAAAGCACTACTTCCCGCAGAGGCAGAACTGGCAAGGTCAGGCGTTCACTCATTTATTTGGGCTCCCCAAAGGGCAGAATGGCAGTGCGAGGTACCAAGCACCATGCGTAGTGCACCTGATGTGCCAGCGGCCAGCGGGCTGGCGGACAGATCCCACGAGGAGCCGTCGAGAGGATGGGGTGTAGATACCCCGGGGATCGGCTGACCGCAACGGGAAGTCAAGGCCAGACGTCTCAGCCGGGAACGCTTCCGGACTGCCAATAGGACTGGTGCCTGACGAAACAGTGGAGGGTGACAGGCAATGGTTCGCCCATTGAGCACGGCCCACCCGCCCATCTGCCCACTCCGCCCGTTGCTGAGTTCATGATTCTTTGCTAAATCTAAGCGGATGAGGCCGATACCTGATGACCGACCCCACTAGACCTCTGGCGTCGCGCCTGAGCGAGGCGCTGGGGACCGCCTATACGATCGAGGGGGAGATCGGGCGTGGTGGCATGGGTGTGGTCTACCGCGCCCGCGACGAGCGCCTCAAACGGCGCGTCGCGATCAAGGTGCTTCCCCCGGAGCTAGCCTTCCAGGAGGATATTCGCGCGCGCTTCACCCGTGAGGCGGAAACCGCGGCCCGATTGTCTCATCCCCACATTGTACCGATCCATTCAGTGGGTGAGGGGAACGGGCTGGTGTATTTCATCATGGGTTACGTCGACGGAGAGTCTTTGGGTGGCCGGCTCAAGCGTCGGGGGAAACTTCCGGCGGAGGAAGCCCGGCGCATCATGAAAGAAGTGGCGGACGCGCTCAGCGCCGCTCACGGACTTTCCGTCATCCACCGCGACATCAAGCCCGACAACATTCTACTCGAAGGCACCCGGGGACGGGTGATGGTCACCGACTTCGGCATCGCGAAGGCGATGTCTGCGGGGTCGGGCGCCACACTCACCAGCGCGGGGGTCGCCATCGGGACTCCGCAGTACATGAGCCCCGAGCAGGCCGCCGGGGAAAAGGAAATCGACGGCCGCTCCGACCTGTACAGCCTGGGCATTGTGAGCTACCAGATGCTCACCGGCGACCTGCCGTTCAACGCCCCGTCAGTGGCCGGCATCCTCATGAAGCAGATCAGCGAACCCGCCCCGGTGGTGACCGACAAGCGGCCCGAGGTCCCCGAGGATCTCTCGCTGGCGGTGAGCCGCTGCCTGGAGAAGGATCCCGAGAGTCGCTGGCCCACCGCAGATGCATTGCGGCGCGCGCTGGAGAGTCGGACGGTGACCGGCTACCGACCGACCGGGACGGGGATGCGCGCCCCTCGCCGATCCACCGGGACGGCGCGGCCTCCGGCGAATGATGACCGTCAGCAGGCCCCGGTCTCTCCGCGACCGCGCCTCTCCCCCCGTCCACCGCTTCCTCCCCTTCCCCGCCCGCCGCGGCCAAGCTGGGAGCGCCAGTGGGAGCGCGCCGGCGAGCGGCTGGAGCGCGCCGGCGAGCGTTTCGAGCGCCGGCTGGAGAAGAACGACACTCCGCTGCCTGACACCGGCGAACCGCGGATCGTGGTCAAGGCACGCCGGGACTTTGCCAAATGGGCCCAATGGTCGGGCGGCCTGCTCCTGGTGGATGTCTTCACCGGCAGCAGCCACATCCCTTCCTGGTCTCTGGTCGTTGCCGGCATCTGGGCCGCAATCACCCTGGTTCCCCAGTACGGAAAGCTCTGGCAGGCGGGCTATAGCTGGCGCGATGTTCTGGCCCGCCCGCCGGCCCCCGATGCGGTAGAGACCAAGGGTGTGGTGAAGGGTGCCAAGCTCCCGCGGCAACTTCCGCCACCCAGCAAGCAGGATGTCGGCGCCTATCAGGGGCAGATGCTGCAGACCCACAACGACCGGGTGGCCATTCTCAAGTTGCTGGAGCGACTCTCGCCTTCCGAGCGGAAGATGCTGCCCGATGATGTCGCCGGGACGGTGGATGGGCTCTACCAGCGTTCGCTGGACCTGGCCCGCACGCTGCACGCCATGGACAGCCACCTCGGCACCCAGGATCTGACCAAGATCGAGGAGCGGATCGCGGCGCTGGCGAAGGAGCCGGAAGATGATGAGCGGGCCCGCCGGCTGGGCCTGCTGGAGCGCCAGCGCAAGACGGTGAATGACCTGCGGGGCCGCCAGGAGCAGGTGTCCGGGCAGATGGAGTCGTGCATCCTCGCGATGCAGAACGTGCGGTTCGACCTGCTCCGCCTCCGCTCGGCCGATGCCGCGTCCGCTTTGGGAGATTTGACCCACGCTACCCAGCAGGCCCGGGCGCTCTCCAGGGACGTGGACAACGCCATCGCCGCGGCGGGCGAGATCCGGGAAGCCCTGCAGTAGCGCCACCAGCGGCCAGCTTTCAGCAACCAGCCTACAGCAATCAGCCCAGCAGCCGGCCTCCAGCCACCAGCCTGATCCGGGCCCGACCGCCCATGCGCCCGGCTGGACGCCTGGAAGCTGATCGGATCTCAATCAGACCGCGCCTCGCTGATCAATCGCGGCCGGAAGCTGGCTGCTGGAAGTGTACCGCGAGAGCCTTCCCCGCCGCCCAGCCTCACGTATATTCATTCCCGCTCCAGATAGGTCACCTCGCGCAGGCGCGAGCGTTGTCGCGGGCCGACGCGTCGTATGGTTCACATCATGATCGGGAGGGTGTCGCATGACGGGCCAGGGAATGTGCCGTTCCTTTTTCACCGGTCACCGGCGCGGCGGCGCGGCGCCCCTACTTGCCTGCGCGGCGGCGTTGAGCGTGCTGGCCGGATGCGGCGGTGAAAAGAAGCCCGCGGCGCCGCCCACCGGGGAACCCAAGTCAAAGCCCGTCGTCAGTCTGATCCGGGCCGCGGACTGGATGGGGAGCGAATGGAACGAGGACGCGATCAAGCTCGGACTCGAGGAAGCGGATCTCGAGGAGGGCCGGGACTATGAGTTGAAGGTCTCGAGCGCCCAGGGGGACCTGGCCACCCTACCCAGCCTTATCGATGCGGCGGTGGACGCGAAGGCCGCGGTGATCGTGACGCTCCAGGACGCCACCCTCCAGGTGGCGGTGCAACGCGTCAAAGGGACCCCGGTGGTCTTCCACCTGCTCTCGGATCCGTTCGCCGCGGGAGCCGGTACCAGCGATTCCAGCCACTTGCCCAACTTCACCGGGGTATACGCCCCCGGCTTCGGTGACCCCGAGCAGGCGCGCCGGGTGGACCTGATCCGGCGCACTGTGCCGAAGACGAAGAAGCTCGGAATCCTGTTCAGCCCCGAGGAGCAGCTCTCGGTGACGCTCAAGGACAAAATGGAGGGGACGGCCAAGAAGGCTGGGCTGCAGGTGACAACCGCCCCGGTGAATAGCATCGGCGACGCCGCCGAGGCGACCCGATCGCTGATCGGACAGAAGGTGGATGCCATCGAGATCTACGGGAACGCCTCGCATGCCGCTTTCGAGAGCATCATCCAGGTCGCCAAGGCCAAGAAGGTCCCGGTCTTCTCCTCCTCCCCGTTTGAGGTGGTCAAGGGCGCCACGGCCGCTTTCTATCCTGACTTTCAGGAGGGAGGGGTCGAGGCCGGCAAGATGATCGGGCGGATCCTCAAGGGCGAGAGTCCGGCGGGCATCCCCTTCTTCCAGCTCAAGACGACCAAGCTCGCGGTCAACCCGAACAGTGGTGTTCCGGTACCCGCGGACGTGATGAAGGACGCCAGCAAGGTTGTGGGAGACTCCGCGAAGAAATGAAGATGGTCACCGCGCACGATGGCGTTCGTGCCGTCGTGCGCCTCGCAGGACGGCTGGACGGAGAGTCGGCCGAGCATCTGTCGGACACGCTGGACGATCTCCTGCGCGAAGGGATGCGCGCCGTTCATCTCGACATGTCGGAGATCGGCTACATCAGTTCGGCCGGCACCCAGATGCTGGCTCGCCGCTATCAGGACTTCTCCGCACTTCGGGGTGAGCTCCGGGTCGTCACCCCCTCCCCGATCGCCCTCGAAGCGCTTACCCAGGCCGGGCTGGATGACCGGCTGGTCCTGGAATCCGAGGAAGGGACCCTCCCCAAGCCCCGGCTTTCCGCGCTGATGAACCGGATCAGCGACGTGACCCGCGATAACTGGCGCGCACCCGCCGGCCCCGCGCCCAACGGCGAGTATGAGATCACCACCCGCGAGGCCGAAGCGCGACTCACTTGCCGTTTGGTCGGTGATCCGCTCCGACTGGCCGGGAGTGGCTACAGCGGGCGCGACCTGCAGCCGGTGACTTTTTCAGAGGCGGTCCTCGGCCTGGGTCTTGGGGCGATCGGGCGCCGGGTCGAAGACGCCGAGATGCGGCTGGGCGAACTGATCGGGCTGGCCGGCGTAGTGAGCTACCTGCCGACCGACGGCGCCCGAGTGCCTGACTATGAGATCGGAGCCAGTGCCACGCCGGCCATGGCGATGCTGGCAACCGGTCTGGTCTTGGAAGGAGGCTTCTCCCGGCTGATCAGGTTTCATCTGCAGCCCGACACCGAAGCGGTACCGCTTTCGGAGCTGGCGACGGTCGCCCTGGATGCTTCGGGCGGAGCCGCCGCCGGCATCGTGATCGCCGCGGAAACGGCCGGCCTGATCGGGGCCGGGCTCCGGCGGCCGCCAACGGGGACTGCGGTCGACTTCCAGGTGCCCGAGATCCGGGAATGGCTGGCGTTTCGTCCCGAGCCGATCTTCGAGGAGGCGACCGTCCTGATCGTCGGGGTGGCAGCACGGCAACCGCACGCCCAACTGGCGCCGTTCCTGCGCCCCCTTGGAGGGGACATGCGGGCCAGCTTCTACTGGGGCGGCGTGGCCGGGCACTTCCATGCGGCCGCCTTTCCTTACCGCCCGCTCCCGCAGCGGAGCGTCTCGCTGCCGGCTCTGGTCTCCCGACTCTTCACCGCCCACAAGCCCCGGGCGGTGCTGCATCTCCTGAATGACGATCGCGGGGCCGCCGGAGCCGGAGAGACCCAGCTGCTCCGGGGCCTCTGCTGGGCATCACCCATCGAGAAGCTCACGGGACTGCCAGAGTGAATCTCCTCATCGGCGCTACCAGCATCGGGCTCATCCTGGCCCTCCTCGCCCTGGGGATCGTGATCAGTTACCGGGTGCTCGATGCCCTCGACCTGACGACGGACGGCTCCTTCGCAACCGGTGCGGCGCTCGCCGCGATGCTCATCACCCGGGGAGTGCATCCGTTCCTCGCGACCTGTCTCGGGGGCATTGGCGGGATGATTGCGGGTGCGATCACCGGCGTCCTCCACACCTCGTTCCGGGTCCACATCCTGCTGGCGGGGGTGCTCACCAGCACGGCGCTCTATTCAGCCGACCTGTACATCATGGGCGGCGGCAACCTGACGCTGGGCGGCAAGCCCAATCTGTTCACCCAGATCGAGGAGAGGGTGGAAGGGCTGCTTCCGACGCTGGCGGGTGATTCCGAGGTGGCCACCCGCGACTGGGTGACACTGGTCACCATGGCGGCGCTGACGGCGCTCGCCATCCTCCTGCTGGCCCTCTTCTTCCGCACCAGTCTTGGCCTGGGGATGCGGGCTACCGGGAACAATCCCCGCATGGCCCGGGCGCTGGGGATCAATACCGGGCGGATGATCGTCCTGGGGCTCACGATTTCGAACGGATTGATCGGGCTCTCGGGCGCCTTCTTCGCGGAGTACTCGGGCTTCGCCAACGTTCAGATGGGTGTGGGGATGCTGGTGACTGGGCTGGCGAGCGTCATCCTCGGCCAGTCGCTGTTCCGCTGGAAGGGCCTCGGCCGGCAACTGGCGGCGGGCGCGGCGGGCGCGGTGCTCTTCCGGCTGATAGTCGCGGCGGCCCTCCGCGCCGGTCTCGACCCGAATGCGCTCAAGCTGGTCACGGCGCTGTTCGTGCTGGGAGCCCTGGTGCTTCCCGATCTCGTGCGTCGAACGGTCGGCACTCGTCGCGCCGACCCCGCGGCTTCCCATGGTTGAACCCTCGCTCGAACTGGCGGGGGTCCGGCACACCTTCAACGCCGGGACCCCGAACGAGGTCCCGGCACTGCTGGGCATCGAACTCGCTCTGCAACCGGGCGCCTTCGTGGTGGTGCTCGGGAACAATGGTTCGGGAAAGTCGACCCTTCTCAACGCGGTCGCCGGGTCGATCGCGGTGCATGCCGGCACCATCCGGATGGACGGCCACGACATCACCCGATGGCCGGAGCACCGGCGGGCGAGATTCATCGGCCGGGTGTTCCAGAACCCCTTCTTCGGCACGGCGTCTGACCTGACCGTGGCCGAGAATCTGGCGCTGGCAGACCGGCGGGGAAGGCAGGGAGGACTGGAACGCGCGGTGTCCCGCGAGCGCCTGGAGCTGATCCGGGCGGAGGTCCATCGACTCGGCATGGGGCTGGAAGATCGTCTCCACACGGCCATGGGCCTGCTATCAGGCGGCCAGCGCCAGGCACTCACGCTGCTCATGGCCACCTTGGTCCGGCCCAGCCTGCTGCTGCTGGATGAACACACCGCGGCTCTGGATCCCCGGAGCGCGGAGCAGGTGCTTCGACTGACGGAGGGGCTGATCGCCCGGGAAGGACTCACCACGCTGATGGTGACCCATTCGCTGGCGCAGGCAGTGCGGTTAGGCGACCGGGTCCTCATGATGCACCGGGGCCGAATCGTTCATGACTTCCAGGGAATCCGGAAGCGGCGACTCAAGGTGGACGATCTGCTCAACCGGTTCGATGAGATCCGGAGCGAGGAACTCCTGGATGAATCGGCGGCGGAGATGTTGCGGAGGATGTATGTGTGAGGACGGGAAAGACGGGAAGGACGGGAGGCGGCGCGGAGGAAGGGAAAGCGGCGACCCGATGACACCGTCTATTCCATCCCTGAGGAGCCTGAAACGAGGATCGGTGTCTGGTCGCCGCGGACGATACCGGACCGCCTAACGATCGTGAGTTGGCCTGCGGGGAGCTCTGGATGCTCGGGCCGGCGACCTTCCCCGCTCCGGCTGGTGGTGGGCCGGGCGCTCGGTCGCGCCGCGATCGGTGGCCGCCGCATGCCGAGACCCCGCGCTCCCGTGCTGCAGCCGCCGCTCGGCCTTGGCCTTGGCCCGGGCCCGGTCTTCGGCCTTCTTGGCGCGGATGACCGCGATCCGCTCTGCCAAGGGGATCTCGAACCGCTCTTGTGGTTTCTTGGCATAATCGAACCCCGACAGCGTCACCCGCGGCAACCGCCGACCGATGGCCCGCTCGATGGCGCCGAGCTCCTTCTCCTCATCCGGCGCGACGAAGGTGAAGGCGTCCCCGGTCAATTCCGCCCTGGCGGTGCGACCCACCCGGTGGATGTAATCATCCGGCACATTGGGCACATCGAAGTTCACTACGTGGCCCAGCGCCTCGACGTCGATGCCACGCGCGACGATGTCGGTCGCCACCAGCACCCGATGGCGCCCACTCTTGAAGCCTTCCAGCGCGTCGGTGCGCTGGCCCTGGCTCCGGTTGCCGTGGATCTTCGCGTTGGACATCCCGTGCCGGGCAAGATAGTCCGATAGCCGGTTGGCCCGGTGCTTGGTGCGGGTGAAGACGATCGCGTCCTTGATCTCGCCCCGATTGAGCAGCTCGAGCAGCAGCGCAGACTTGAGCTCCCGCGGCACCGGATACACCGCCTGGGTGATGCCGGCCGCGGGGGCCGCCCGGCGCTCGAGATTGATGGTCGCGGGCGCCTGCAGCATTTCTCGCGAGAGCTGAACGATCTCGGCTGGCAGGGTGGCGCTGAAGAAGAGGGTCTGGCGCCGGATCGGAATATGCTTGAGGATGCGCCGGATATCCGGGAGGAATCCCATGTCGAGCATGCGATCGGCCTCATCGATCACCAGCACCTCGAGACGATCCAGGCGGGCGTAGGGCTGCCGGAAGTGGTCGAGGAGGCGGCCCGGGGTTGCGATGATGACATCCACCCCACTCCGAAGGGCGTGCTCCTGGGGGGACATCCCCACACCACCGAAGACCGCGGCACCGGTCACCGGCGTGTGCACGGCGAGTTCCTCCAGGTGGGCGTGGATTTGGGCGGCGAGCTCACGGGTTGGCGCGAGAATAAGCGCGCGCGTCACCCCCCGCGGTTTCGGTGCCAGGCGCTGGAGGATCGGCAGCACGAACGCCGCGGTCTTCCCGCTCCCGGTGGAGGCGCAGGCGAGGAGATCCTTGCCCAGGAGCGCGGGCGGGATCGCCTGCTCCTGAATGGGGGTGGGACGGGTGAAGCCGAGTTCCTTGACGGCCTTGAGGAGGCCGGGGTCCAGACCGAGTGCGCTGAAGGCCATGATGAGGGAGATTCGAGAAACCACCGGGCGGGCAATCGGCCCCATGCGGGGTGGGGGAAACTACACGGGGGGACGGTCCGGGGCTACGGGGGCAGGCGCAGGATTGGATCTCGGGGCGGGATCGGATCTCGAGGCTGGCGCGGTGATGCTGCGCCCCCTACGAACGGAGTGGCGGCGGCGGGGTCGCGCCCCTGCGAGCACGGCCGATCTCGTACGCCAGGATCACGGGTACGTAAAACGCGACGTCCGAGGCGAGCTTCCCTGCCAAGATCCCGAGTTCCCGGCCCAGGTACCGAGTGCCCAGCCCCATGCAGAGGGGGCGGAGCAGGCCGGTGTCGATCAGTTCCCCCACACCGAATTCCAGGAAAATGTTGCGGGCGGTTCGGATCGATCCCCTCAAGCCATAGGGCTCCCGCCGGGTGCCGGACTCGTGGGCATCATGCACCAGCTCGCGAAGGATGATCGTGCCGTAGAAGCCGAGGGTCTCACCAATCGACCCGCCGTACGCCGCGGCGATCGAGTTGTGGGTGAGGGCATCCACCGTATAGGACCCCGCGAACGCCGTGAGGGTCCCCACAATCTCCGCGATACCGTAGCGCCGGATCCACTGCCTGACTTTGCCGGCCGGTTGGCCCGGCAATTCCGCCACCAGCTCCACCTTACCGGTGCTCCGGCGCTTCTTCCGAGGCCGGGCATTCGCCAGTACCTCGGGGGCAGCCGGCTGGAAGACGGCGGAAACCTCACCGATATTGATGGTCGCCCCCGGGGGAAGCGCGCGTTCTCCCCGAACCCGCTCGCCATTGATGAACGATCCGTTGGTAGAGCCCCGATCCACCAGTATCCAGCCGCCTCCCCGGAGTTCGAGTCGGGCGTGCTCGGTGCTGACCCCATCCTCACGGAAGACGATCTCGTTGCGATGAGCGCGGCCGAGGTCCACCACCATGTCGCGGATGGCGATCGTGGTGCCCTTGAGGGCCCCTGAGGTGACGAGGAGCGAGGCCAGGACCGGCTCCGCTTCGGTCGGGGGAGGAGTGGGCGATGCCACCGCCGGCACCCCCAGCGTGGGGGGCTCCGGGGGAGAACTCACGCGCTCGTATCGCAAGTCATGCTCGCCCACGCGAATCAGGTCACCGGGAAGCAGCAGTCGCGGTTCGGTGATCCGGTTCCCGTTGAGAAGAACCCCGTTGATGCTCAGATCGGTGAGGGTATAGCCCTCGGTGGTGGCGCGGATTTCGGCGTGGCGCCGGGAGACGGTCGGTCCCGGAAGATGGATGTCGGAGGCGGAATGCCGCCCGATGATCAGCGGCTGACCGGCGAGCGGGAATTCACGGCCGTCAGTGAGGGAGACGAGGCAGGGGCCGGTTGAGGCAGGGTGGGCCATTAGCTACCAGCGGCCAGCGGCCAGCGGCCAGCCTATGAAGGGGCCTTGTACACGGGGACTGGACCTTGGTTGTTGGGGAGCGGGCCGGCGGCTGGCGGCTGACGGCTCCTCAGAACGCCGCGACCTCCTCCATGGCCTTGCGCAGATGCTCCACCTGCGGCAGGATCACGTCCTCGAGCTGCGGGGCATACGCGACGAAGGTGTCGGTGGATGCGACCCGCCGGACCGGCGCATCGAGGTATGCGAACGCCTCGTCGGCGATCCGGGCCGCCAACTCGGCCCCGTATCCCCACGAGAGAGCGTCCTCGTAGGCCACGATGACACGGCTGGTCTTCCGCACGGAGGCGTAGATGGTTTCCCAATCGACCGGATTGAGAGACCGAAGGTCGATCACCTCGACACTCAACCCCAGTCGCTCCTCCACTTCCCGGGCCGCCACCACGGCGCGCTGCACCACGGCGCCGTAGGTCACCACCGTCAGGTCCTCCCCCCCCCGCACCACCTTGGCCTTGCCGAAGGGAATCATGAAATTGGGGCCGGGATTGGGCGCCTTGTTGTAGGTCTGACGGTAGAGGTGCTTGTGTTCGAGAAAGAGCACCGGGTCGTCACAGCGGATTGCGGTGCGCAGG
>JBGPJS010000078.1:0-11669 GCA_041485505.1 Gemmatimonadota bacterium
AGCTGCAGGCGGTGATGGGGATGCTGGAGGAGGAAGAAGGCGTCGAACAAAGGGCACCGGTCTAATGTCTGAGATCAAGCCGGACGGCTGGGCTTCAGCTCGGGTCGATGGTCTCTACGACTGCTGGGGCGGAATGACGCCCTCCACGGGCAATCGGGCCTATTGGGGTGGCACGTTACCCTGGGTGTCATCAAAGGATCTGAAAGGCCACGGCATCAGCAAGAGCACAGAAATGGTCACAGATCTTGCGCTCAGGGAGACGCGCCTCAGAAAGTGTCGGCCCGGAACAGTGCTGACCGTTGTTCGTTCCGGAGTGCTTGCACACACACTTCCAGTTGCCATCACGGATCGTGAGGTGGTGATCAACCAGGACTTGAAGGCTTTGGATTCCCGGAACGACGATGTGAACCGTTGGCTTGTGCTCTACCTGCGGGCGTATGAACGGGAAATCCTCAATGAGAACCGAAAGGATGGAACGACGGTTCAGAGCATTCGCCTGGTGCAACTGCTCGAAAGGGATATCCCCCTCCCGCCTATCGCTGAGCAGCGCCGCATTGTGGAGAGGGTGGAGGCGCTGCTGACGCGGGTGAGCACGGCGCGGGAACGGCTGACACGAGTGCCCAGGCTCCTCGAGCGGTTCCGGCAGGCGGTTCTGGCGGCGGCGTGTGAGGGGAGGTTGACGGAGGCCTGGCGTGGGGCGCACCCTCTGGCCGGGGATGATTCACCCTCGGACGAGCTCCCCGCCTCTTGGAATCTCATTGACGCAGGTACCGCCTATGTCGATGCGCGGTATGGCACTTCTGTGCGGTGCGAACTCTCGGTCCCGGGCGGGGTTCCTGTGCTCCGCGTCCCCAACATTGCAAAGGCGCACATCGATCTAACTGATCTAAAGTTCGCCGAATCAGAGGCGATTCCGGCATCGCTTCGGCTTGAGGAGGGAGACATCATCATTTGCCGAGCTAATGGGAGCTTGGACCTTATAGGGAAGGCCGCGGTCATCTCAAACCTCCCAAGCTCGTTCTCTTTCGCGTCATATCTCATCCGCCTGCGGCTCGATTCTGGGCTCCTGTTACCAGCCTATTTCCACCTCTTCCTTTCCTCCCCGACCGGTCGGGATCAACTGATGCGGGACGCGCGGACGAGCGCCGGACAATACAACCTTAATCTCCAGATCTTGCGCAGCCTGATAGTCCCAGAACCACCGATCCCGGAACAACAAGAGATCGTCCGCCGCGTCCAGGCCCTCTTCTCCCTCGCCGAAGCCATCGAGCGTCGGGTAACCGCCGCACTGGCGCGGGCGGAGAAGCTGCCGCAGGCCATCCTCTCCCGCGCGTTCGCTGGGGAGCTGGTGCCCACCGAGGCTGAGCTGGCGCGGGCGGAGGGGCGGAGCTATGAGACGGCGGCGGAGCTGCTGGAGCGGATCCGGAGGGAGCGGGAAGGGGCAGCTCAAGCCGGGAAGTCCAAGCGGCCGCGGAAGAAGGCCGCTGCAGCTCGTGATGTGGCCCGTTCTGGTATCAAGTGACCCCCGAGCGCGCCCCGCGGATGTTGCTTGGATCGAGAGGAAGCATCCGCGTTTTTATGCCCTGTTCCCCCCAGTTCTCTGGACCTATATTGGACCCCATGACCGACAAGCAAAGGCACCAGAAGAAGAAGCGGCGCGAGGAGCGGCTCCGGGAGGCAAAAGAACTGGAGCGGGCCGCGGCCAGGTTGCCCGGAGTGGCCGAGCTGGTTCACCTGTACAAGCAGCATGCGGAAACGGTCCGGCGGACCCAGGCCTACATGGCTCCGGCAGGCAAGATCACGATCATCACTTCTGGCGCTGCCAGCGCCTGAGCCACCCGCGTAGCCAGTCCAGATGCCAACCTGGGGCGAGCTGATCCCCGAGCTTCAGGCCGCCTCGGCACAATACGGAGCCTCGGCGTTCGACGTCGTCCGTCGAAAATACCTCACCGCGCTGACAGCCCATACCGGCCGCAACTCCATCCTCTATGCAACGAAGTGGACCCAGCCCGGTGGAGCAGACCCTGGCCTGATCTCCATCTCCCTCGAAGATGTCCAGGGCCTGATGGAGGTGGTACACAAACTGGATGGCAAACAGGGGCTTGACCTCATCCTCCACAGTCCGGGCGGGTCCCCCGATGCCGCCGAGGCCTTGGTTCACTACCTCCGGTCCAAGTTCAACGACATTCGCGTGATCGTTCCGCAGGCCGCGATGTCTGCGGCGACGATGCTCGCCTGCGCGGCCAACCGCATTGTGATGGGCAAGCACTCTTCCCTGGGACCGATTGATCCCCAGTTCCTGCTGTCGGGACAGGGCGGCACTATGGCTCACCCTGCTCAGGCGATCCTTGACCAGTTCGATTTTGCTAAGGAGGAATGCAAGAATCCCCAGCTCCTGGGCGCGTGGATGCCAATTCTACCACAGTACGGTCCTTCCCTACTGGTGCAATGCATGAACGCGCTTGACCTCGCCGAGGGTCTCGTGGCAGAGTGGCTGAGAACGTGGATGTTCGCCCCGCTGGGGCGTCGAAAGGCCGCGCGGAAAGCACTGGCGGTCGCCCGCCGGCTCTCGGACCACACCAAGTTCAAGAGCCACGGTCGGCCCATTCACCGGGATGCGGCCAAAGAAATGGGTTTGGTGGTGGATGATCTCGAAGCCGATCAGGTGCTCCAGGACCTGGTCTTGACGGTCTATCATGCCACCACGCACACCTTCACCGCCACAGCGGCGGTGAAGATCATCGAGAACCACCTCGGCCGCGCATTCGTGAAGTCTCAGGTCCTGCAGAACGTCCAGCTCCAGTTGGCAGCATTGCCTCAGCAGTCACCTATCCCCGACGCGAGCGACCTAGCGGACCAGGAGATGTAGCGGTTCGACCTCTCGTGGTCTCCTGCGAGTGCTACGTGAATCGGACGGTCCGGATTCTGGAGACAAGCCAATGCAGCAGTTGACCATCAAGCTCCTTGCCTGCCTCCCTTTACCTACCAGGGGCGTCCTTGCCCGCGGCGCCACTTTCGGTCCTGCACCAACCATGGCGTACTTATGACGCTTGCCGACCCCCCTCGCGAGATGTCGAGTGCTGAAGCGAATCGATGAGGCGGTGGCAGATCTAGCTTCGGCGGCGGCCGGCGCTGAACAGCTAAACTGGGATGGCTACAACGGCGCCCCCGTGTCCCTGGATGGCTACCTGCGGGCCCAACATCTACTTCGGCAACTGCCCTCTCTAGCGCCACTCCCAGAGATCGGGATCACCCCTCAAGGGTTCGTAGCCCTGGAGTGGCATGCGGGTCCTGGGTTGGCATTCTCGATCGTCGTTGGCCCGGATCGCACCGCCACCTATGCCGGCATGTATGGAGCCAGTCGAGTCCATGGGAAGGAGATGTTCGCGGATGAAGTTCCTCCGGCACTGGTAGCAGCGCTTTACCGGTACCTCTCGGCAGCTGGGGCAACCTGAGGGTGGAGGCTCAGAAGCCGAGGAGTTGCTAGCCATCTTTGCCCCGCATGGCGGGACAGATTGCTTCGGGCCCCGCGCATGGCGCCGGGGCCCTCGCAATGACAGAAGGGGAAAACCCAAGCGGCAGCCTCCCCCCTCCCCCGGATCAGCTGCCGCCTGGTGCTCACTAACTTCCACTGACCTACCTCACGCCGCCGGCTTGACCTCCTGGGCCGGCGCCGTCGGCTTCCCCTCCTGGACCGCGGGCCCAACCGTCCCCGGCTTCACCGGCTCACCCACCGGCCAAGCGATGATCCGGGCACTGGTCCACGCCCCCATGAGTTCGGGCTTGTCGCGGTAGCGGTAGACCACAATCCCGTCGAGCTGCTGCAGCAGCCGCATCAGGTCCTTGGCCAGCGCGTTCAGCTCCGCGCGCGCCCCGGTGTGCGCTCGCCTGCTCGTACGCCGAGAGCAGCTGCCCCAGGTCCTGCAGGCTCTCCTCCGACATTCCCTGCTTGAGAAGGAGGTCCCGATGGGTCTCGGCCTCCTGGCGTCAGTCGGTGGAATCCGCGAGCTGCTGCGGGTGGACGGTCGCAGAGGGGGTTGACCTGCCCGGCGAAAGAATCCCATTTGCGCGGCAGCACCGGCTTCCGCGCAACTATGCGATGGTCACCTCGCGGAGCGGCGATGGTCCTCGTTGAATCTCGCCAGCGCCTCCCCCACCCTCCTCCCCACCTCCCCCCACTCCCCCGCTTCCCGCTGCCGGAACAACCGCATCGTCGGATACCAGGGACAATCCTCCCGCCCCAGCATCCACCGCCAGTCCGCCACCTTGATGAGCAGCAGCCACACCGGCACGCCCAGCGCTCCGGCCAGGTGCGCGGCCGCGGTATCGACCGTGATCACCAGGTCCAGTTGGGAGATGATCGCCGCGGTATCGGCGAAATCCGTCAGCTGGTCGCTCAGATCGATCAGCGGTGTCTTGACTCCGGGCTGCTCCAGATCCTTCGCCCGCGGTCCCACCTGGAGACTGTACCACGTTATCCCTTGGATTTCCCAGAGCGGCGCCAGGTCGTCCAGGGTACACGATCGCCTCGGGTTGGGCTTGGGAGAGCCGGCCCAGACGAGGCCTATTCGAATTCCGGTCGCACCTTCGAGTCTTGGGCAATGGGCTATGGGCTGTGGGCTATGGGCTGTCCCGCTTAAATAGGGGACTCCGTTTGGGACACTCTCAAGGCGGGTTTCGAAGATCCTCGGCAGACTCAAGAGCGGCACCTGCAGATCACATCGTGGCGGAAGTTCCCCCTGCGCCACGACGGCCGAGACGCCAGGCATCATCTCCAACAGCCGCTGGAGCGCCGGCTGGCATTCCAGCACGACCCGCCCGCCCCGCTCGGCCACCAGTCTCGCGTACCGCGCGAATTGGATGGTGTCACCGAATCCCTGCTCCGAGGTAACCAGGACGGTCTTCCCTTCGAGCGCCTCTCCCTCCCACCTCGGCAGGTGGTGCACTCGGGTGATGACCTCGGCCTCAAGCTTCCAGCGCCATTCGTACTCCTTCCATCCCTCCACATAGTCACCGAGCAGCAGCAGGCACATGGCGAGGTTCCAGTGACTGGCCGCATGGGACGGATCCAGCCCGATCGCGTGGCGGTAGGCCTCGATCGCCTCCTCCGGCCGTCCGGCGTGCCGCAGGACGCAGCCGAGCAGATAGTGCGCCTCGACCGAATCAGATCCGTAGCCGATTGCTTCCCGGCAACTCGCTTCGGCACAATCGAGCTTCCTCTGACCGATCAGCGCATGCGCCAGGTTGAGGTGGAGCGCGCAGTAGCCCGCCGCGATACCGGCATCCGGACGTGTCCGGGTCCACGCCGGCGCCAGCGCCAGTGCGCGCCGGAACGCCGCCTCCGCCTGCTCCGGCTTTTCCCGCTCCAGCCACACCCGCCCGATTCCCCCATGCGCCTCGGCGAGTCCGCCGTCCAATCCGAGGGCCTTCTCATAGGCCGCGGCGGCCTCATCCATCTGGCCGGCCGCAAACTGGGTGTCCCCCAGCCTGACCGCGGCGCCTGCAAGGCGCGCCCGCGCCTCGGCCAGCTCTGGAGCCAGTTCGGTCGCTCGAGCGTACGCCGCCACCGCCTGCGCCAGCTCACCCTGGGCTTCGAGGAACATTCCGAGAGCCAGGTGGCCGGTGACGAAGTCGGGGTGGCTCGCGAGTAGCGCCGCGCAACACTCCACGGCCTCGGCCAACCGGCTCTGTTCGGCCAGGGCACGCGCGAGGTTCAGGGTGGCCGACAGGTGGTAGGGATATCGGGTGAGGACCCGCCGGAAGTGCGGCTCCGCTTCCTTGGGCTTCCCGGTCTGCAGCAGGACTCCGCCCAGTCCGTTCCGGGCTTCCGCATCGTCCGGGTCAAGGACCACGGCCTGTCCGTACATCGCGCCGGCTTCGTCCAGCCTTCCTTGCAGGAAGAGCGCGTCGCCGATCGTGGTCGCCGCCGCTCCCAGGTCCGGCCGCAGCGCCAGGGCTCGCCGGCAGGCATCAATCGCTGCTCCATGTCGGCCTGACTCGAGCAACCGGCGGCCGAGGCTCGCGTGCTGCTGGGCGACGGCCAGGGCCCGCGAGGAGAGCTGGTGAGAGCGACGGGGGTGCGGAGTGGAGGTCAGGGCTTCCTCGAATTCGGTGCTGGCCACCTTGGGGGGCTTTCGCGAGGGAGGAGCAATTCGCGCTCCACCAGGAAGGCACCGTTGACCGAGTGCCGGCAACGAGGCGGGACCGCTCCGCAATCTCTAAGTCGAGACCCGTCGGGAGGATGCAGGAGGGAGAGCTATTCGCGGAGCACCGGGCCCTCCGGTGCGGAATGAATTGGGGGACGGCAGCGGCAGTTTTTGCCGAACCAGGGCAACCGACCGCGCCGGGCCAAACGGCTTCTTCCGGGCGCCATTTTGAGCCGCAGATGGACGCCGATTGTCGCAGATGGACCCTTTCGATCTCTGGAATCATCTGCGTTTAGCTGCGGGTATCTGCGGCCAATTGCTGGTCCGGGGGAAACGATGGCGTCAGGTCGGACCCCGCAGGCGGCGGGACGTCCACTCGCCGAACAGACTCGCCAGCAGCAGCGCCAGCACCAGCGGAAAAGCCCTTCGGGAACCGCCCGATCGAGGCGATGGCATCGACGGCGCGCCTAACGCGCCAGCCAGCGCTGCCAGCGGCGCCGGGTCGTCGGGTCCCAACTGAACCGGCTCGCCACCATAGGCCACCGAGGCCACCAGCTCCGCCCACCAGGCCCGATGTGCCGCGACGGCATCCGGTCCCCCTTCCATCCGCCAGCGCCAAGTGTCGGCGTACCCAATCTGGGCAACCCGACCGGAGCCCGCTCTGCGCACGGCCAGCGCGACGTGACCGTCACGGCTCTCCAACCCGAGCGCGTCGGGGACCAGAGGTTGGAGATCGCGGAACCGGAGTGCCTCCCGAGGCGCCGATGAGGTAAACGCTTTGAGGCGGGCGCGCACGGCCGATCCACCTCGACCGGGCGTGAGGGTCCGGAGTCCCGGAATTCGTGCCGCGTCCGGACCCAGGATCGCTCCACCACCCGAGTGGACGAAGGTCGTGATGGCTCCGGCGTAGGCCGCGGCGGCCGAATCCAGCGCGATGATCGCGGCGTGTTGGGCGGTATCGAGTGGAAACGGTTTCCCCTGTCCCGCCGCGAGCCCGGGCGCGACGATGAGCCTGGCATCCACCTCCCACCCTCTTTCCTCCAGCGCGGCGGCCACAAACTTGGTCTCCCACCCGGCCATTCCGAGGAGGACCAGATGTCGCCGGACTTCCTGAGGCGATGAGGACGACGTGGCTCTGGTCCCGCCCAGCATCGCTTTCACCTGACCCGCCACGTCAGGAAGCCGGAGCGAGGCTCCCAGAGAACCCAGCGGCACCCGATCCAGCTCGCCCAGATCGTCCTCCAGCCGCACCGACCCTTGGGGAGGACCGCTCACCCGGACGATGAGACCGCCCGCTGGATCGGGCCGGCTATCCATTTCGATCATAAGGGAAGGAATGCCGCCATCGGACCAGCCCACCGGGGTGCCCGCCCGCCGAAGCGCCCTGAGCCAGTCGCGGACGGCCGGATTTGGAGGCGAGTCAAGACGGAGGCTGAGCGTGTCGGCCGGGGGAAGCAGCGACCAGGTACTAAGGACGGATTCGGAGAGGGCTCCGGACAGCTCGAGGCGCGCTCCCGGATATCGGGTGGAGAAAGCCTCGACGGCAAGCCACAACATCGCGCCCAGGGCGACGAAGCGCATCATGGCCTCCACCCTGGCGGCATCAACGCGTAAGGGCATAGACCACGATATTCACCGCGAAGCGGGTGTTATCGACCGAGTAGAACCGCTTGGTCTCGGGATGGTAATTCCATTCCGAGCTGTAATCCTTGTTGCTATAGAGCACCCCGATCCGGCCGGCCCGCTCGACGGCCAGCAGGTGCCGGTGGACCAGGTTGTCTCCCCAGCCGTTGAGCTCATGGCTCGTCGTTGGCGGGCCGTCGGGAAAGCCGAAGAACGCCGAGTACAGCGGATGGCCGTTGGGAAGCTCGACGAGGGGACCTACAGCCCGTGCGATCTCTTCGGTGGCGGTCCGGTGAAAGGCCCCATCCACGTCGTGATTGTGATCGTCCACGAACAGCATCCCGCCACGGTCGACCAGGGTCCGGACCATGCGACGCTCGGCATCGGTCAGCCTGAGCGGGAGGTGCCCGGTGAGATACACCAGCGGGTAGCGGAGGAGATCGGTGGAACCCAGCGGGACCACCACACCCTGGGGTGCGACGGCGAGCGAAGTGTATCGTGCCACCGAATCGATGATGTTGGGGGGCACCAGAGGAGCCGAATCCCAGTCCCCGGATTCGTACTGGGCGGTGGCGAAGACGAACTCGCTCACGGCAGCACACTCCAGGGAGCGATTTCGGGTACCGCGGTGGAAGGACCCACCAGGAGTCGCCGGGCCCGCAGAAGTTGAACGGTGGCGTCTCGTCCATCCCGGAGCGCCGCGAGGGCGTCACTCAGCCCGCCGGCGAAAGCGGGCGCCGACTCCAGCGCGTCCACCCGGAGCAGGAGCAGCGAATCGATCGCGCCGGCATCAGGCAGGCGGCTCACCGCCCGGGTGAAGCGGGCCAGGAGCAACTCGACCACCCTGGGGTCGCGCGCCCGGCCGGTCACCGCGGCCAGGCGGACATCCGTCAGGTTGCCCGCCAGGCGGATCTTCGAAAGATCGACCACGATCGGCGCCGGACGACCGCGGAGGTAGAGTCGCTCCGCCTGGCGCGCGCGCTGGATCGCGGCGAGAGCCAGGCGCATGGGCGGCAGGGCGCGGCCCGGCTCACCGATCTCCAGCTCTCGTCCGGCGTCCCACATGGCGTTGTAGGCTTCCAGCAGCGGGCGGTTGAGCGCCACCACCGGAGTCTCGTCCTGGCTGAAATCGAGCGGCTGTGCTCCGCTGCCTACTGTCGCCTGTTGGGCCGCCCGCAGCAGCGCCGCAGGGGAAAGGCCTTCAGTTCCCGCCGTGTCCTCCGATTCCTCTCCGATCGCCTGGCTGCCCAGGCGCAGGAAGACGATGTCCGCCACTCGCCGCCTCAGGGAGGCCTGGTCGCGGGCGATGCCGCGGGACTCCGCCACGACGGTGCCGCGACCCAGTCCAGGCCGGCGCCGCTCCAGAGATTCGGCCAGGAGGATGAGCATCCGTTCGCTCAGCAGCGATGAATCGCCCTGAGTCGGAGCGGCCCCGTCCACCATCGCCGAGTCGCTCTCGCCCGGGCGCGGAATTCGGATCGTCCGAGTCTCGGAATAGCCCAGCCCCGGTCCCGTGCTCGTGTTACGATCCCGGGCCACGGCGCGAAGATGCACGATATTCCCCGGCGAGAGGTGAAGCGAATCGAGTTGGAGAACCGCCTGCAGCGCTCCGGCCCGGGCCGGCGGCATCGCTCGCCGACCGACCACGCCGGATCGAAAGGTGAAGTTCTCTCCTTCTCCCGAGCTCACGATGTATTCGAACCACCCCTCCCCCAACCCGAAATCGTCGTGGGTATCGGCTCGAAGCGCGATGGTTCCGTCAATTTCCTTTCGTACCGTGTCTCCGGCTGGAGCCAGGAGCTCCACCACCGGGACCGAATCCGGGCGGGGGTCGAGAACCAGAAGCCGGCGCCGGCTCCCCTGCGAAAGCCAGAGGGGCGTCGCGGTATCGGGCATGGGAAGGGTCACCAGCCATCGAGACCCCGCACTGGACACCGACAGTGACTGGCCGCGGAGAGTGGCCCCGACACCAGGTCCCGCACCGGGTCCCTCCACCCGAAGCTGGCTCCCGGTGAGGC
The DNA here is from genome assembly GCA_041485505.1 of Gemmatimonadota bacterium. Classification (GTDB taxonomy): domain Bacteria; phylum Gemmatimonadota; class Gemmatimonadetes; order Gemmatimonadales; family GWC2-71-9; genus JBDUEA01. The sequence continues at coordinate 9,788 of JBGPJS010000078.1, forward strand.
CGGTGATGGTCTCGGGATCTTCCACTGTCGTCTCCGCCAGGCCGGAGTAGACCGGCGGCGTGAGCGTGACCAGAAGTGGGTGAAAGGGATCGGCGGACGGTTTTCCAAACTCGCCGACCCGATCGAGGGCATCGCCCCGGTGCGGCATTGCAATCCGGCCGAGTGCCGCGGAGGGAAGCGCGCGAAGAGCGGTCAGCAGCAGGATGGCCAGGAGGAGCGGGAGGGTACCTCTGGTGAGGGCCCGGAGAAGCGGCTCCCGCCAGCTGGTTCCGGCCACCACCTGCTCCAGCGCGGGTCCGGCTGAGCCATACCGTCCTTCAATCAGGGTGACCAGCGCGTACCGCAGCGAGGGAACCTGGTTCTCCAGCCAGAGTCCGACTCCTCCGGGCGATCGCACGTCGCGGTTGCGCCAGAGAACGGCGAGCCCAGCGCCGGTGCCGAGCAATCCGCTTGACGCCAGCGCCAGCTCACGCACTGGGAGCGGAAGCGCGACCGCCAGATCGAGAAGCCCGAACAGGAGCAGCAGCCCGGCACCAATCGCGGTCCCCCATCCCATCCCCAGAATCGCCACACAGAAGAGGAGCATTGCCCTCGCGCGCCGTAGTCGGATTTCCGCGCTCATCGCCTGATGCCTCCACGTCGCACCGCGGGTTCGGACGCGAAGAGGACCAGTGCCGCCACCAGCAACCAGCCGTTGGCCGGCACTCGCCCTCCCGCCGGTCGTGGAGTTCGCGACGCCGGGAGCAGCATCGGAGGACCCCGCAGACTATCCAGCAAGGCCTGCGGCACTCGCTCATACTCTCGACGACCACCACATGGGGCAGCGAGCTCCCGGGTGAGCGCGAGCATGCTCGCGCGGATCATCAGATCACCGGTGAGGTCGGTCGGAATCGCGACGTCCCGCTCGCAGCCCGAGCCGAGCCGGCGTTCGGTCGCCGCGGGAGTGCCGTCCGCCCAGCGCGCAACCACTGCGCCGTTAGGTGGCACTACGCTATGGAAGAACGGCGCCACCACCGCTTGCCCTCCGGCGAGGACCCCGCCAACGGTATCACGACCCGCGGCCATCCATGGAGCCTTCTCGGTCTCTCGAGGCCAGTAGACCAGCGCACCGCCGGCAGCGGCCCAGCTGGAGTCTCCCGCTCCAGGATGGGTGCGCAGCACGCGGGAAGCGGCGGCATCGCGCCCCAGGAGCGCCAGCGTCGCCCTCAGGGGATCGTCACCGGTGAGCGCGGTGCCGCCGGCGATCGCTCGGGGCGGTTCCGCGGACGGGATCGGTCTGACGGCGATTCCCCCCTGCCACAGCCGCCGAAGGGCCAGCGTGGCGGCGTCCCATTCCTCGGCCGCGAAGGGCGAGAGGATGACCAGCGAGAGCGAATCGCCTTGGACCGCGACCTCGGGGGCCGAGCGCACTGCGGCGAGGAGCGCAGCAGAGAGGGATCCACGAGCGGCGGTTCGGGTGGTGTCCTGCGCGTCGCTGATCGAGTCCCAGTGATGAGGAACCGAGTCAACGGCCACTACCAGGTTGGCCTCACTCAGCAGACGGCGAGTGCTGTCATCCAGGGAACGGGAGGCCGCCCGGGAGCGGTCCAGCGCCACAATCAGCGCAGTCCGCCTCGGCGGAGATCGAAATGGTCGCGCGAAGGCAGCGCCGAGCAACAGCACCACCGCGACTCGAAGCAGCAGTAGGAGGAGATCCGACGGCCGACGCGCGGCTGCGGGCGCGCTGGCACTACGCTCCGGGATGAAGCGGGCCGTGGGAAAGATCAGAGGGCGGGGACGGCGCCGGGCCAGCAGGTGCAGCAGCACCACCAGCGCCGAGAGCACCCCAGCGCCGACCAGCCAGAGTGGGGCCGCAACGTTCACCGCGCCGCTCCAGCCACTC
>JBGPJS010000079.1:0-11460 GCA_041485505.1 Gemmatimonadota bacterium
CACCGCTCACCGCTCACCGCTCACCGCTCACCGCTCACCGCTCACCGCTCACCGCTCACCGCTCACCCGCCCCTCCCCCAGCCACGCTCCGCCATCCACCACGAAGATGGCCCCGGTGATCCAGTCTCCCGCGGGACTGGCGAGGAAGGTGACCATCTGACCGATATCCTCCGGCGTTCCCCAGCGGCCCAGCGGAATGGTGCGACGCGCATGGGTTTCCATCTTGAAAAGATCGGGCACGCCGGCCGCCTCGGGTGGGGTGAAGGCTTTTATCACGCCTTCCGTGGGGATCGGTCCCGGCGCCACCACATTTACCCGGATACCGTCGGGGGCCCACTCCAGGGCGAGGGTCCGGCTGAGCGCGTCCACTCCCGCCTTGGCGGCCGTGGCGTGGGCCATGAGCGGCCAGCCCCGGTAGTGCAGCGTCATCGAGATCGAGACGATCCGTCCGCCGCCCTGGACCTTCATGACCGGGTAGGCCGCCTGGCAGCAGTACATCGTTCCAAAGAGGTCGGTCTCAACCACCGCCTTCCAAGCGTTAGACGAGAGCGAGGCGGACGGCGCGTAGAAATTCCCCGCGGCGTTGTTGACCAGGATATCAAGACGGCCGAGCTGTTCGGCGGTGCGCTGGACCGCAGTGCGGGCCGATTCCGGTTCGCGCACGTTACACTCGACGGCGAGGATCCGAGTACCATGCGAGCGGAGCTTTACGGCCGAGGCCTCCAGACGATCCGGTTTCCGACTCGCGATGGCCACATCGGCTCCGGCTCGGGCCAGGCAATCCGCAATGCCGAAGCCGATCCCGGTGCCCCCCCCTGTCACCAGGGCAACCTGGCCCGTGAGTAGTCCGGCCTGAAAGATGGGGGTGGCGGAGAGGGTCATCGCGAGACAAGATACCGTTCGGCCGATCAGTTGGCCACATCAGGAAACGACTCGAGACGGTGGCTTGAGCGGGTAGGGGACTCCATGACGCGTGGTGGGCCCCCCCCGTCAGGAATATCGTCCCGATCGGGCCCCAAATCGTCATCCCAAAATCGCGAAACGGATCATTCAAGCGCCGGCCCTCGCGGCCATTTTCTTGCCAGTAGCCTGTCCGGGAGATCCCGATGCGCCCGCCCCACCAAGCTCAAGCGTTTGTGCTGGCCCTGCTGCTCCCTCTCCGCCTCAGTGCCCAGGCAGCCTCGATCGCGCCGCCGGAGAATCTGGTCTCCGAAGGACTGGCGCCGATTCCGGCCTCGGTCGCCACGCTGGCTGGCCGGTACGCCGAGTTCCGTTCCGCCCGATTCCTGGACTGGCACCCAACCCGGCGAGAGATGCTCATCGGTACTCGGTTCGGTGACGCGGCCCAGGTCCACCGGGTAAAGTTCCCCGGCGGCGACCGCACTCAACTCACCTTCTTCCCCGACCCCGTCGGCAACGCCAGCTACGAACCCACCCGGGGAGAGTTCATGGTCTTCTCCAAGGATGTGGGCGGCGGGGAATTCTACCAGTACTATCGGCTGGATTTTTCCACCGGCACCATCACGCTGCTCACCGACGGCCATTCCCGGAACACCGGGATGGTCTGGTCCCGGAAAGGGGATCGGATCGCCTACGGGTCCACCCGGCGGAGTGGGAAGGACGTGGACATCTGGGTGATGGATCCGCGGGATCCCTCGAGTGATCGGATGGTTCAGGTTAGCGAGGGTGGGGGCTGGAGCGTGGAGGACTGGTCTCCCGATGACCAGACGTTGCTGGTGCAGGAGGGAATCTCGGCGAACGAGAGTTATCTCTGGCTTCTCGACGTCGCCACCGGCGACCGGATCGCGCTGACGCCGAAGACCGGCGAGAAAGTATCCTACAGCAACCCACGGTTCGCGCCCGATGGGAAGGGGATCTATCTCACCACCGATCGGGACTCGGAATTCCACCGGCTGGCCTACACCGATGCGCTGGGCCGGCGGATGAGGTACCTCACCAGTCAAATCCATTGGGACGTGGACGAGTTTGAACTTTCCCCCGACGGGCGCCAGATCGCGTTCGTGGCCAACGAGGACGGCGTCGGGGTCCTGCATCTGCTGGCGACCGCGACCGGAAAGGAACACCCGGTGTCCGGGCTGCCGGCCGGACTTCTCTCCGGGGTCCGCTGGCGGAGGAATTCGCGCGAACTCGGGTTCACCTTCCAGAGTCCCCGTGCCCCGGCCGACGCCTACTCGCTCGATATCGTGAACCGCCGTCCTCAGCGGTGGACCGAGAGCGAGACCGGCGGCCTGGCCACCAAGGAGTTCCCGGCCGCCGAGCTCATTCGGTGGCGAGGCTTCGACGGGCAGATGCTCTCGGGGTTCCTCTATCGGCCGCCGGCGAGGTACCCGGGGAAGCGGCCGGTGATTGTCAACATCCACGGCGGCCCCGAGGGTCAATCGCGTCCCGGCTTTCTGGGCCGCGGCAACTTCTATCTCGACGAGCTGGGCGTGGCTCTACTCTACCCGAACATCCGGGGCTCCACCGGCTACGGAAAGAGCTTCCTTGCGAGCGACAACGGAGTTCGGCGGGAGGGCGCCTACCGCGATATCGGGAGCCTGCTCGACTGGATCGCGACCCGGGACGACCTCGATGCCGCCCGGGTGATGATGACCGGGGGCAGCTACGGTGGCCACATGACACTGGTCAGCGCCACCCGCTATGACGACCGGATCTGTTGCTCGGTGGATGTGGTCGGGATATCCAACCTCGCGACCTTTCTCCGAAATACCTCAGGCTATCGTCAGGACCTGCGCCGGGTGGAGTACGGCGACGAGCGCGATTCGGTGGCCCGCGAGTTCATGGAGCGGACGGCACCGCTCAACAACGCCGCCGGGATCACCCGGCCGCTCTTCGTGGTGCAGGGATTGAACGATCCTCGGGTCCCGCCCAGCGAGGCGGAACAGATGGTGGCGACCGTGCGGCAGAATGGCGGGGCGGTCTGGTACCTTGCGGCCCGGGACGAGGGCCACGGGTTCCAGAAGAAGAAGAACGTGGACTTCCAGTTCTATGCGACGGTCACCTTCGTAAGGCAGTTTCTGCTAGGTGATAGCTCAATGGTGCCTTGATGGTGATACAACGGTGTCATCCTGAGCGCAGCGAAGGATCTCACGGCTGAGGTGGGAGATTCTTCGCTCGCTCCGCGAAGCTCAGAATGACACCCGCTCGCGGAGCTTGATAGACAGACATCTAGTTCCGCTGGATCAACACCACCCCACCAATCACCAGAACGATTCCCACTACCCGCCAGAGGTTGATCGGGTGCAGGGCGTACCCGACCAGCCCATAGTGATCGAGCGCCACGGAAGCCAGCATCTGGCCCGCCACCACGGTCGCGATGAGCGTCGCCGCGCCCAGCCGGGGCGCCAGGACTATCGCGGCGGCGATGTAGGCCGCGCCCAGCAATCCGCCGCTCCACTGCCACCAGCCGCTCCGGGCCGCGGCCTCGCGGAGCGGCAACGGCACCCGGAGCGCCAGCTGGGCCATGGCCAGGGCGATGGTCCCCACCAGAAACGAAACCAGTGCCGCGGCCAGGGGATGGCCCAGGGCGGTGCGTAGCTGCGCATTGACACCGGCCTGGATGGGCAAAACTATGCCGACCGCCAACGCGAGGAGCAGGAGTCCGATCATGAGGAGGTTACTCAGGGGAAGGGAGTGATGCGGTCGGAATCTTCATGATTTCGTGTTTTCGTCATTTGGTGTTTCGTGGTTGTCGTTCCGGCGCGTCACAATGCCAGGAGCTCTTCCTAGGCGACTCACGCTTCCACCGCCATGCCCATCGCGTGATAGCCGTTGTCCACATACACCACGCTGCCGGTAATGGCCGAGGCCAGCGGGCTGCAGAGAAAGGCGGCGGCATTGCCGACGTCAGTTGACTCCAGCGCCTTCGGCAGGGGCGAGTTCACCTTGCAGTACTCGATCATCTTGTCGATGAAACCGATCGCGCTCGCGGCCCGGCTAGCCCAGGGTCCGGCGGAAATGGCATTGACCCGGACGCCATGCCGGCGCCCGGCCTCGAAGGCGAGGGTACGGGTATCCGCCTCGAGGGCGGCCTTGGCCGAGGACATCCCGCCGCCGTAACCCGGCACCACCCGCTCGCCCGCCATGAAGGTGAGGGAGAGGAACGCCCCTCCCGGCAGCATCAGGGGGCCCAAGCTCCGGATCATCGAGACGTTGCTGTAGGCGCTTACGCTCACCGCCATGAGGTAGCCACTCCGGCTGGTGTCGATCAGGGGCTTCTTGACCTCGGGCCCGTTGGCCAGACTGTGCACCACGATGTCGAGCGGAGTCTCCCCGAAGTCCTTCCTCAATCCTTCGACCACCCCCTGGATGCTGAAGTCGCCCCGCTCCCGGTAGCGTTTGTTGTCCCGGATTTCCGGCGGGGCGTCCGCCAAGGTGTCGTAGGCGGCATCGAGGGGATAAATCTTCTCGAAGCTGAGGCTCCGCCCGTCCGAGAGCCTGAGGGAGTCCGCGATCTTCCCCCGCTCCAGCAGGTTCTCGAAGATCCCCAACGCCGGCGGCCAGCTGCCGAGGCAGACGCTGGCCCCCGCCTCGGCCATGGCCTTGGCGATGGCGAAACCGAAGCCACCGTCGTCCGAGACGCCGGCGATGAAGGCACGTTTTCCTGTCAGGTCAATGGCGAGCATGAGATTCCAGTTCTGAGTTCCGAGTTCCGAGTTCCGAGTTCCGAGTTCCGAGAGTCGGGTGCGAGGAGGGTAAGCTACGCGTCAGAAGCCGCCTGGGGAACCGGTCGGGTGCGGCCCCAGACTCCGCAACTTCGTAACACGGATCGCGCGGATTACGCGGAGCACCCGGATCTCCCCGCCGCACCCAAGAAACTCAGTTGTCTGCTTTCCAGCCTGGGAGTGTGACCGGCAAGGGAGCGATCCGTGTTTATCCGCGTTCATCCGCGTTTCCCTCGCGGGCGCTCGGGACACGCATCCGCGGCCAATAAACTAGCTCGCCGGTCCTTTGGTTTGCGCCGCCACCGCGTCAATGTACGACGCGAGCAACGCCGTCCGGAAGTCTCCGGCCCGTCGGCGGCTGAGCGGCGCCAGTGCCTCGAAGGTCCGGCGGGCACCCTCGGCGTCCCCCAGCCGGAGTCGGGCTACAACCAGTCCATCACGCAGTTCGTCTGATGGCATCCAGGCCTTTTTGTCGAGCGCCGCCGCCACCAGGGGTTCTGCGGCCTTCACCGCCTCCGCGAAGTCCCAGGCCGAGATTCCGTGCCGGAAGGTTACCACCGAGCGAACCTCGGCGGGCGCTTTGGTGCGATCGAGGAACTTGGAGACCGCCTGATAGAACGCCTCATCGGCGTACCCCTCGGTGCCGCCGTTGAGGTCGCGGTCCACATCGGCCATCCGCTGGATCCACACTCGCCAGTCCCCCGGGGGCTGCGCCGTGGCCAGCTCCGCCTGCCACACCCGGTAGCGGTAGAGGGCGTTGCTGAGCCGCTCATCGTCCGGGATGGTATCCATCGAGACGTACGACGTCGGATCGCGGAGCGCCGCTCCGAGGGCCAGGTCATACATGCGGGGAATGTCCGGTGCCGGCGCCAGCTTCACCGTGCCCGGGCCCACGCGGCGGTTGAAGAACGGCCGAGTGATATCGAACCGCTCGGCGGAAAGGCCGAAGATTCCCGAGGCTTGGGCGGCGAGATAGCGGGTCCGCTCCGCCCCATTGTCGAGATGAGGGAAGAAATCGGAATTCCAGGGCGCCCCCTCCATCAACGGCGCGAAGGAGGCCTGGAACCCGAGCCGGGTCGCCTCCATGGCCTCGGCAGTGAACGGGATCTGGTGGCAGAAGTCCTCCGCGATGGCGGGCCACTGGAAGATCCCCCAATCGGGCGTCGGTACCGACGGACCGTTGGTCGCAATGACCAGCATGTCCGAGGCGGCCGGCATGAACACTTCGTAATGCTTGAACTTCTGATGCAGCGCCGCCAACACGGTCAAGACCAGCCGATCGTTGATGTCGTAGATGTGGATCCACTGTGCGAAGATGCCATTCACCGTCAGGTACTGGTTCACCCGGTCGTAGAACTCCGCGGTGAAGAGGCCCGAGACGCCGCTTACCCAGGGATGGGAGGGCTCGGAAAAAATGAAATCGTAATGTTGCCCCGCGGCGGCAAAATAGGACTTGGCGTCGTCGACCACGAATTTGGCCCGGGGGTCATCGAAGACCCGGCGATTGACGGGATAGAAGGCCCGGGAGGCCTTGATCATTTCCGGTTCGATCTCGATGGTCGCGAGGGATTTGAGATTCGGGCTCCCCAGCAGCAGGTGGGAGGACATACCCGTCCCCTGACCAATCACGGCGCCATGCTCGGCGTTGGGGGCGTGGGCCAGGGTGATCAGCGCGGCGAGCGCCAGGGTCGCCGCATCACCGCGGAGGGGATGGCGCGGCGCCTTGGGATCACAGGGGTCGAACCAGTAGGGCGAGAGGGCGCCGTCCGATTTGCCATTGGTGGAGATGAAAATCTCGCCGGTCGCCTTGATCCGCTGCGCCGAGACCGTGGCGGTGCGGCCGTCCTTGTAGGAAAGCAGATCGCGGCTGTTCGGCTCCGGAACCGTGCCGAAGCGGTAGACGCCGCTCACCAGCAGGCTCTGGTTGAACGGTGGACTCAGGAACGCCGCCAGGGTCACCAGCGCGAGGCCCGCGAGTGAGGCAAAGGCCAGGCGGGGTGCGGTGGGCCGGACGGCTCGCGCGGCGACAAACAGGAGCGCCACGCCGACACCCATGTCGGTCAGGGCGCCGAGCGAGAGCAGCGCCTTGAGGCCCACCAGGGGCAGGAGGATCAACGCGGCCAGGGCCACCCCGAAGATCGAGCCCAGGGTATTCCAGCCGTACACCGCGCCGATGGCGCTCTCCCCCACGCCGCCCACCACCAGGGTGCGGGTGATCAGCGGCAGCGTGATACCGGCGCAGAAGGTGGCTGGCAACATGATCACCAGGCAAATGCCGTAGCGGGCCATGGTGTACCCGGTGTAGCCGGATTCGCTCTTGGCGAAGGTCTGCCAGAGGTCGGCGCTCCAGTGGAAGGAGGCCAGGTACAGCGGCAAGGTCGCGAGGGCCAGGAGACCCATCATCCACTGCACGATCCCCAGCGCCCGCAGCGGATCCGCGAAGCGATCGGCTCGGCCCCGGACCCAGAACGATCCCAGCGCCAGCCCCAGGATGAACGAGGAGAGCATGAGCTCGAAGGCGTGGGTAGCGCTGCTCAGCACCAGCGAGAGCATCCGGATCCAGGCGATCTCATAGATGAAGGAGGCGACGGCGGTGGCGAAGGCGACGGCGAGGAGAATTGACTTGAGGCGGGACGCCGGGACGGCGGTAGCGGCGGATGCAGTGCCCAGATGTCCCGCCGTTCCGCCCTCCCGCCGTTCCGCCGTCCCGGGCCCGTACTTCATCACCACCATGGCCCCGAGCGCCACCACGAAGTTGAGGATCGTCGCGGCCAGAATCGTCCCCGGTAGCCCGACTGTTGTCACCAAGTAGAACCCGGCAAACAGCACCCCGACCGCGGCGCCGAAGCTGTTGGCGAAGTAGAGAATCGAAAGGGTGCGCCCGGGTCGGTCGGCCATGCGGCGGAGCGCGCCGGCGGTCATGAGCGGGAAGGTCATGCCCAGCAGAATGGACTGGGGGAGGATCAGCGCGGCGGCGATGCCCCACTTGGCGATGGTGAGCGTGACGCTGCCGGCGGTGTGCGGGAAGACCGAGGTATAGGCCCAGTCGGTGACGGCGACGTAGAGATCCTGAAAAAAGAGGCCGACGATCCCGATCGCGGCCTCGACCAGCGCGTAACCCATGAGCGGCTGCCGGAGCCGTTCGGATCGGCGTCCGATCAGCAGGGCGCCGATCGACATGCCGCCGAGGAAGATCACCAGCACGATCACCTGGGCGTAGGCGTTGTGCCCGACGAAGAGACCGAGGTAGCGCGACCAGACCGACTCGTAGAACAGGCCGGCGGCACCGGATAGGATGAACAGCAGGGCCAGGATGACCAGCATGCGTCTCCTCGGTCTGTGATGGGGGTGGGGCGAGGCCGTTAGAAGAGTAAGGAGGGGAGGGGGATTTTGGGATTGGGGGATTGGGGGATTGGGGGATTGGGGGATTGAGGGATTGAGGGATTGAGGGATTGGGGGCAAGCCGGGCCCTCGCAATGACTGACGATGCTCAAGCCGCCGATCCTTCAATCCTTCAATCCCTCAATCCCTCAATCCCCCAATCCCCCAATCCCCCAATCCCACAATCCACCTACGGGCTGTCGCCCAGCTTGTAGTCCAGAGTATAGAAGTGTTTCTTGTCGACGATGTCGATCATCATCTTTCCCACAATGCCTTTGAGCTCCCCCGTCCCCGCGTCCGGCACGATCGACACCGACAACTGGGGCTCGCCTCGGGTCATGGTCCCGCTGTGCTGCAGCACGAAGCTGCCGGCGCGGCCGTCCAGGGTCCCCACCACCCGCTCGATCGCGACGTAGCCGGCGGAACCCTTCACACTCGTCATGGCCGAAAGCATCTCGACCAGGCTGGTCGCTTCCAGCGCGCCATGGAATTGCTTGGTAATCGTCATCCGGCCGAGGGTAACGCCGTCGGCGGTGTCATACGGTGGCTGCGGGGTCGCGGTGATTTCGAATGACCCGGTGGCGCGGTGGTACCCGGTGGGTATTTCGGAGCTGCTCATCAGGGGTCCCCCCTTAGGTGAAACCAATGCCGGTTTGGATGACGCGCAACCCGCGGTGATCAGAAGCGTCGCCGGCACCAGACCGATTCCTCTCATGGGGTCCTCCCCGCGTATTTGCCTTCGATGTGCCGGCGCGACACATTCGTTCGTGGCACCCCGACCTCGTCTCTTCCCCAGGCAACTGAACCCATGATACCGCTGCCGCGCCCGGTGGTATAGTAAGAACGCGACGACATGACGGCTTGCGAGCGGGGGGATCGATGACGAGGCAGAGCGCCCCGGGACCTCGGGGCCTCCTCAACCGGAAGACCCGGCAGAACTCCGGGCACACCCGCCACCTGCCTGCTCGCGAGCTCCGGGCCTTTGTCGAACACTACTGGATCGTTCGCTGGGACCTCCGCGGGCAGGCCCCCCACCTGGCGGAGACCCTGCCGCATCCCTCCGTTCACTGGATCACCGAAGGCCGCCGCTCGGCCATCCAGGGTGTCCCGACCGGTCTCTTTTCGCGGGTGCTGACCGGAAGGGGGCGGGTGTTCGGAGTGAAGTTCCGGCCGGGCGGATTCTATCCCTTTCTCGGAACGCCGGTCTCCGCGTTCACGGATGATTCTCTATCGCTGGGCTCGGTGTTCGGTCGGGAGGGTCGGGCCATCGGGAAGGCGCTCGGGGCGCTCCACGCCGAGGCGTTAGGCGTTCGTGACCGGCAGCCCGGAGACAAACCAGAGGGAGACCAATCGAACATCGACGAGCGGATGATGGACCTGGTGGAGCGCTTTCTGCTGGCGCGGCTGCCGGAGCCGGATCCCCAGTTGCGCATCATCACCGAGATGGTGGCGGCCATCGTGGGCGGCCCGGACGTCACCAAGGTCGAGGCGGTGGCGGGCCGCTTCGGCATGAGCCAACGCTCCCTGCAGCGATTGTTCCGTCAATACGTCGGGGTGAGCCCGAAATGGATGATCCAGCGGTACCGGTTGCACGAAGCGGTGGAGCGGGTGGCCGCCGGACACCGGGTGAGCTGGTCACGCCTGGCACTGGATTTGGGATACTTCGACCAGACCCACTTCATCAAGGACTTCAAGGCGCTGGTCGGCAAGAGCCCCGCCGAGTACGCCAGAAGCCTGAACGGCGGGGTCCGGACGCCGTAGGCGTTCGCTACGATGTCCGCCTGGGCGGCGGATTCAGAGATCGCAGGTCCCCGACGTCGTGGTGCTCGGCCTGACCGATAGCTACGACTTCGGAGCCGCCGGTACCGGTGCCAGCCAGATTTCCCGCTTGCCCTGACGCAGCTGGTACACGACGTGTTTGCCGTCGGGCGTCCACTTTGGGTTCCCCTCATCCCCCGGTGTCTGCGTCAGGCGCCGGGGTGTCCCACCCTGAGCCGACACCAGGTACACCTCAAAGTTGCCGTCGCTGTTGGAGGAATACACGATCCATCTGCCATCGGGTGAATAGGCATTCGGGAACTCCTGCTTTGGTCCACCCGCGAGGTTCTTCGGCGCGCCACCGTTGACGGGGACCACGAACAGATCGAAGTCCTTCCGGTCAGCGCCGCCAAACCCCCCATAGGCAATCCACTTACTGTCCGGTGAGAAGATGCCCCCGCCTTCCCACCCACCGTTGGTCAGTTGTCTTGGGGTCCCCCCCGAGGCTGGCACCAGCCAGACGTGCGCATTGCCGTCGGCTCCGAGCGGGCTGAACGCCAGTCCACGGCCGTCCGGGCTCCAGGCCAGCCCGAACCCGCCGCCGTTGAGCTTCGTCACCCGGCGGGCCGGACCGCCCGCGGCAGGCGCCACCCACAGGTCGCCGGCGGTCCCGTCGCGGTCCGAGATAAACGCGACACTCTTCGAGTCCGGCGACCAGGTTGGCTCGCCGTCGTTGGCCGAGTCGGGCGCGATCACACGGGCGTCCCCTCCGCCGGCGTCGACGACATAGATCTCGTTGTTGTTGCTCCGGTTCGACACGAATGTCAGCATGGAGCCGTCCGGCGACCAGCGAGGATTGAATTCCGAGCGTTCGCTCGCGGTCAGTACCGTCTCCTTCCCGCCTTCGAACGGCATGGCGTAGATGTCATTGTTGCCGCCGCGGTCCGACACGTACGCCACGGTCTTGCCATCCGGCGAGACCGCGAAATCGGTTTCGTTGCCGTCGCCCGAGGTGAGTTGCCGAGTCCCGCCGCTGTCGACGTCCATGACCCACAGGTGCTGCTTGCCGTCGTCCCGGGTAAAGAACAGGCTGCGGCCGTCCTTCGACCATTCGGCGGGCCCTTCCGCGGCCCGGTCGTTGGTCACCTGAATCGGTTGTCCCCCGGCCGAGAAAACCAGCCACACATCGGGCTGGGCACCGCTGGTCCAGAACGAGATCCATTTCCCATCGGGCGACCAGCGATAGTCGTTGTCGCTACGAGGCGTGGTTGTGAGTCGGACCGGCTCACCACCGGTCGCCGCCACCACCCAGATATCATCGTTGCCCCCTCGATCGGAATCGAATGCGATGTGCGAGCCGTCGGGCGACCACCGCACACCACCGTTGTTCCCCGAGCCCACGACGAGGGCCGTCGGATCGCCGCCGGTGGCGGGAATGGTCCAGATCCCGCTACGCCCGCCCCGCACAGAGGTGTAGGCGATCGTGCGTCCGTCGGGCGACCAGTGGGGATCGAAATCGCCTTGGGGGTTGGAGGTGAGTTGGACCGGTGTCCCACCCGCGGCAGCGACGGTGAACAGGTGCCAGACGCCGGTGCGTGAGGCCTGATAGGCGATCCTTGAACCGTCGGGCGACCAC
>JBGPJS010000080.1:0-11437 GCA_041485505.1 Gemmatimonadota bacterium
CATCATTCTCCCCGGTAAGAGCGAGCCCGGCCCCAAGGCCTACCGGCTCGGCATGGTGGACGAGATCGTACCGCCCAGCATTCTCCGGAGGACCGCGCTGGAGGCCGCCGACCGCCTGGCGCGGGAGGGGCTGCCGAGGCGAAAGCCGAAGAGCGGCGGCATGGGTCTACTCCTCGACGGTAATCCGCTGGGACGCCGGGTAGTGTACTTGCAGTCACGGAAGCAGGTACTCAAGACCACCGGTGGCCACTACCCGGCGCCGCTCGCGGCCCTCGATGCGGTGCGGGAGGGGCTGGAGAAAGGTGGGGCGGCGGGATACGCGATGGAGCACCGGAAATTCGGTGAGCTCGCGGTTACCGATGTCTCCCGTAAGCTGGTACAGATCTTCTTTGCCACCACGGCGCTCAAGAAGGATGATGGGGTGGGTCCGGGCACCGCCAAGCCAAAGCGGGTCGAGCGCATCGGCGTCATCGGCTCGGGTTTCATGGGAGCCGGGATCGCGGGGACGGCGGTGAGCAATGCCGAAGTTGATGTACGGCTCAAGGACACCGAGTGGCCGAGAGTGGGGAAGGGGCTCAAAGCGGCAAGTGACATTCTGACCGGCCGACTCAAGCGGAAACGGATTTCCCGGTTTCAATACGAACAGCTGGTGGCCCGGCTCTCCGGTACGACCGACTTCTCGGGCTACGGGAAGGTCGACCTCGTGATCGAGGCGGTGTTCGAGAACCTGGAGGTCAAGCGCAAGGTGCTGCGTGAGGTCGAGGACGCGACCGGGCCCAATACCATTTTCGCCACCAACACCTCCACCATCCCCATCGAAGAGATCGCGGCCCCCGCGAAGCGCCCGGACCGGGTTGTGGGCATGCATTTCTTCTCGCCGGTGGACCGGATGCCGTTGCTCGAGGTGATTCCCACCACCCGCACCAGCGCCGACACCATCGTGACTACGGTGAACTTCGGCCGGAAAATGGGCAAGACCGTGATCGTGGTGGGGGACCGGCCCGGTTTCTGGGTCAACCGCATTCTGACCCCGTACATGAACGAGGCAGGACGCCTGCTCGAGGAGGGAGTGCCGATCGAATTGATCGATCGCACCATGAAGCGGTTCGGCTTCCCCGTGGGTCCGTTCAATCTGCTGGACGAGGTCGGGATCGACGTCGGGGCCCACGCCGGGAAAGTCATGTACGAGGCGTTTGGCGAACGACTCAAGCCGGCGGATATCGTCCCCAAGATGATCAAGGCCGAGCGACTGGGCCGGAAGAATGGGAAGGGATTCTACGCCTATTACAAGGGAGAGCGGACCGGGGTGGATGAGTCGGTGTACGATCTCCTCGGTATCCGGCCCGAGAAGACCCATTCACCGACCATGGTGGAGCAGCGGCTGGTGTATGCCATGCTCAACGAAGCCGCCATGGCGGAGAGCGAAGGGGTGGTGCGCTCGCCCAGGGACGGGGACATCGGCGCCATCTTCGGGATCGGGTTTCCGCCCTTTCGCGGCGGGCCGCTCCGGATGATCGACGATCTGGGGGCGAAGAACGTGGTGAACGTGCTAAAGGATCTGGCCCAGACCTACGGGGAACGGTTTACGCCGGCGGAGGGGTTGGCGGAAATGGCCACAACGGGCCGTCGGTATTACACCGCGTAGGGATGGGCCCCAGTGCCCACGTTCGGGCGACCAGGGGGGCGCCCCTACCCACGACCCACCTGGGGGCGACCACGGGGGGGCGCCTTTGCCCACTCCGCACGCGGGGCGAATGTGATCCGGGAATCCCTGGGCAGCGCGGCCGCACGGTCGTGAAGAACTTCCGTTCGTGACCCGGCCGCGGCTCGTCCTGATGAGCGTGATTCTTCTGGTGCTCGCGGCCTACGCCGGACTGCTGCTCCTGCTCCGCCTGAACGAGGACCGGCTGGTCTATTTCCCGGATCGCCAGCCGCCACCGCTGCCGCCAGCGGCGTTGGGACTCAGGGTGGAGCCGGTCAGCTTCCCCGGCGCCGATGGGATTAGGCTCACCGGGTGGGTGATTCCCTCCACTGACACCCGCCCTTCGGAGTGGTGGCTTCTCGTCTTCCACGGAAACGCCGGCAATCTCGCCACCGGCGGACGACCCGAGCACGATCGCCAGTTACGCGATCTGGGGTTGAACATCCTGGCCCTCGACTATCGAGGGTACGGTGCGAGTGAAGGCACCCCCAGCGAGGCCGGGCTCTATGCCGATGCCGAGGGGGCCTACGCCTATCTGCGTTCGCGCGGGGTCCCGGCCGACCGGATCGTGATCTACGGTCACTCCCTCGGTTCCGCGGTGGCGATCGATCTAGCGAGCCGAGTGGCGGCGGCGGGACTGATCGTCGAGGGGGCCTTCACCTCGGCGACCGATCTGGGGCAGGAGGCCTACCCCTTCGTTCCGGTACGGCTCATCGCCCGGAGTCGATTCGCGTCAATCGAGAAGATCAGTCAGGTGACCGTCCCCAAGCTCTTCATCCATGGCCGAAGCGACGCCACGATTCCTATCCGCCACGGGCGCCGGCTCTTCGAGGCCGCTCCGGAGCCCAAGACTTTTCTCGAGGTAGCCGGTGGGCACGACGACGCTTTTCAGGTGGGAGCGGTGGAGTATGAAGCGGGGATCGCCCGATTCCTCACCGGACTTGGCGCAATGCGCCGTTGAGATTCAATAGTACAGCACGGATGGAAACACAGAGGCACAGAGAGCACGGAGGGGCATGGGTGGGGTGTTCTCTGTGTCCTCGGTGTCTCTGTGTTTCAGTCTCTTGTCACCAGTGTAGTGGAATTTCTACGCCCGTTTGGTCGAGTCGCGGAAGAGTGCGACGAAAACGGCCATGGCCGCGAGACCGATGAACGCCACTACCCGCCAGAGGGACCCGAAGTCCACCCCGCCGCCCGGCAATGCATAGTGTCCCGCCAGCCATCCTGAAAGCATCCCGCCCAGCACCGGCCCTCCCCCCAGGATCAGGATCCCGAACACGGTCTGGGTCGAGTGCCGAGCGTCTTCCGGGGCGATGCGGTCGACGTAGATGAACGCCGACGCGAAGAAGCAGGCGTAGCAGACGCCATGGAGGAGCTGACTCGCCACCAGCAGCGGCACCGGCAGACCCGTCAGGCTCCAAATGAGGTATCGGACGAAGTACGCCAGCGCACCCACGGCGATAACGGTCCGGAAGCCGGCCCGGGTGAGCATCCAGCCCAGCGCGGCCATGACGGCGATCTCGCTGAACTGGCCGATGGTCATGGCCGGGCCGATCTGGCTGTCCAGGAGGCCCAGGTGCGAGAGGAAGGGACCCGCCTGAATGAAATAGACCTGGTGGATGATGCTGATCGGGAGGCTCACCGCCACCAGCACCGCGAACGATGGCTCCCGGAAGAGCCGGAACGCCTTGGCGACGGCGAGCGGCTCCGTGGCGTTCTTCCGGGGAGGTGTGTGGGGCAACAGGAAACAGAAGGCGGCATAGCTCCAGGAGATGATCGCGGAGAAGCGAAGCGAGCCGGCCAGCCTGGCGGTGGCGCCCGGCAGCTCGGTCCCCGCCAGGAACGGCGGCAGCGCGGAGAAGTGGAGGCCGGTCTGCAGCCAGATCATGGGAAAGATCCAGCTCGCGGCGATCCAGCCGATGGTGCCCCAGACCCGCACTCGGGGGAACTGCCGGTCGCGGTCCTCGAGGTTGGCGAAGGCCATCGAATTCGACAGCGCTAGGGTAGGCATGTAGACCAGGCCGTACCCAATCGAGAGCCAGAGCCACGCGGTGTAGTCGGTCTGGGTCGAGGTGATCCATTTGATGATCCCGCCGACCGTGAGCAGGAAGGCGAGAAAGCGTTCGGTGCTGAAGTAGCGGTCCGCCACCTGGCCAGCGATAAACGGCGACGCGATGGCGCCGATGGAGCCGGCCAGGCCCAGGATCAGTCCGATCTGGGCTCCGGTGAACCCCAGGCCGCCTTCCGCAGTGCCGGCGGAGAGGTAGCGTCCCGCCAACGGAAGCCAGGCTCCCCACACGGCGTACTGGAGGAACATCATGAGGGAGAGGCGCTTCATGGGGTGGTCTCGGATTGAGAAAGGCCGTTAGCCATTGGCCGTTAGCTCACACCTATTCCCATCGGCCAATGGCTAACGGCTAACGACTAACGGCTACTTCCGACCAAACGCCGCATCAAACGCCACCGCCGATGGCGGGAAATCGAGCGACCGGACAAACTTCGCCGCCTCCGCTGCCCCGTGCTCCCGCTCCATCAGGGTGTCCTCCCACTCCACCGAGAGCGGCCCGCGATACCCGATCCGGGTGAGCTCGCGGATGATCGCCTCGAAGTCGATTCGGCCCCGCCCCGGCGAACGGAAGTCCCAGTTCCGGCCGGCCGCGCCAAACTCGGTATGACCACCGAAGGTCCCGGCCTCGGTCGGTACTTCGGACCACCAGACGTCCTTCACGTGCATATGGAATACCCGGTTCCCGAACTCGCGGAGGAAGCGGAGGTAGTCCACGCCCTGGTAGCCGAAGTGGGAGGGATCGAAGTTGACCCCGAAACTGGGGTGCTCTTCAAGTGCGGCGAGCGTCCGCCGGGTCGAAACAATGTCGAACGCAATCTCGGCTGGGTGAATTTCCAGCGCGAACGAGACCCTCGCCTCCGCGAAAACCTGGAGGATCGGGAGCCATCGCTGGGCAAGATCCCGGTAGCCCGCTTCGATCTGCCCCGGCAGGTTGGGGGGGAAGGAGTAGTGAAAGGCCCAGATGCTACTGCCGGTGAATCCATTCACCACTACCCGGCCGATCTCCTCCAGCCGTCGCTTCACCACGGCGGGGGCGGCGTCGAAGAAGCGCCGGGCCGCGCGGGCAGTGTCTTTCATTTCCTGGGCGCAGCGCTGCCGGACCCCTTCGGGATTGCCGTCGCCCCAGAGCCGCTCCGGAATGATGGCCCGGTGCCGGGCATCGATCGGGTCGCAGACCCCCTGGCCCACCAGGTGATTGCTCAGCGCGAAACAGCCGAGGCCGTGGTCCTGGAGCAACTGCCACTGTCGAGGGCAGTAGCCGGGGTCCGATAGTGCGCGCTGGACCTCGAAGTGGTCACCCCAGCAGGCCAGCTCGAGACCGTCGTAGCCGAAGTCTTTCACCTTGCGGCAGAGAGTCTCGAGAGGGAGGTCGGCCCACTGGCCGGTGAAGAGGGTGACGGGGCGAGGCATTGCGCTCTATCCTCTGGCGGGATCAAAGGAATCGCGAAAGCGCGAAGGGGCGAAAACGCGAACCTGCTCTATTCTCTCGGTGGTATTCTAGCGACTATGGGTTCGACCGGTCCAGCTCCAGTTTAGAGATCCGTTCGCGTTTTCGCGATTCTCAGCGAACTTCAGTCATCTTGATGGCGGTACGGTGTTTGGCCGACAGGAGAGCCGCCTCCAGGACCCGCTGGGTCTCGTAGGCGTCGGCGAAGTCGGGCAAGGGCACCTCGGGTCGCCGCTTTCCCAGCACCCGCAGGATGTCCGCAGCCATGTTGACGAAGCCATGCTCGTAGCCGATCAGGTGCCCATCGGGCCACCAATTCCCGGCGTAGGGATGTTTCCCGGCAGCCGTGCACATGATCCGCCGCCACCCCGCCGTGCGTCGGTCGAGCGTAGCGTCGTAAAACCAGAGCAGGTTCATGTCCTCGAAATCGAATCGCAGGCTCCCTCGCTCGCCGTTAATCTCGATCTGATTGGCGTTCAGGTTCCCGGTCGCGAGGCGAGTGGCCTCGAAGCTCGCCACCGCACCACCGCGAAAGCTGGCCAGAAAGAGTACGCAATCGTCCACATCGCTGGGGGCTCGGCGACGCGACCCCGGAACGGCCCGCTCGCGGATGAAGGTCCGCGCCAGCGCGCCGTTGACCTCGGTGATCTCCTCGGCCAGGAGGAACCGGGCCAGGTCGACGATGTGCGCATTCAGATCACCGTGGGCTCCGGAGCCGGCGCGCTTCTTCTGAAAGCGCCAGGAGAGCGGGGTGTCGGGGCCGCCCCAGCTCTGGAGGTAGCGAGCGCGAACGTGGTAGATGCGCCCCAGCCGCTTCTCGCGCATCAGCGTCCAGGCGAGCGCGAGGGCCGGGCAGCGCCGGTAGTTGAACCAGACGAAGGTCTGTCCTCGGGCGCGCCGAGCGGCGTCCCGCATGGCGCGGGCATGAGCCAGCGTACCCGCCAGCGGTTTCTCGCACGCCACATGTTTGCCCGCCTCCAGCATCGCAATCGACTGCTCCGCGTGGGCGTCGTTGGGGGTGCCGATATCGACGAGGTCGATTGCCGGATCACTCGCAAAGTCTCGCCAGTCGGGAGTCCAGCGGGCCCAGCCCCAGCGGGTCGCAAAGGCGGCCAGCTCCTTCACGTCGCGGGCACTGACCGCCGCCAGCCGGGGGGACAGCGGCAGATCGAAGAACGGCGCCACCTGGCGCCAGGCGTTGCTGTGGGCCCGGCCCATGAACTTCTGGCCGATGAGGCCGATGCCGATGGTCCGGGTCATGCTAGCAGGGTCCGCTCAAGTAAGACCTCATTGTGTCATCCTGAGCGGAGCGAAGGATCTCTTGGCCGCGGATGCGAGAGATCCTTCGGTCGCTACGCTCCCTCAGGATGACACCGGTGTGGATCTGGTTTGGCTCCTCAGCGTACCGCCGGTGTCAGAACGATGTTTCGATAGCTGACCGCGGTATGGTCGCCCTGCAGCATCAGCGGCCCCGGCTTCCCTTCCTCGCTGTCGAGCGCGCCGCCGGTGATCCCCGGGATCTCCCGCCGATCGATGATCATGACCCCGTTGAGCGCCACCGTCACCGTGCGTCCCACCAGGGTGATGTCGAAACTCTGCCACTCCCCGAACTTCTTCGCGGGTAGACTGCTTGGGGTCACCTGTCCGTAGATGCCACCCAGCCGAAGGCTGTCCGGCTGACCGCCGTAGCTGTCCTCCACCTGCACCTCGTGGCGGCCGCGCAGGTAGACCCCGCTGTTGCCGTGCTCCGGTACCATGAACTCGAGATGCAGCTTGAAGTCGGTGAAGGTGGCAAGCGTGACCAAGTCGTGGTCGGGGCGGGGATTGATCAAGACGCCGTTCTCGAGGGTCCAGCTCATGTTCTCGCCAGGCTCGCGCGGGCGCCAGTTGGCGAGTCCGCCGGCCAGAAGATCGATCGGCCGGCCCCATCGGGGCTCTCCCGACCGAGCGAGCGTCGGAGCGCGAACCCCCGTGAACGGCGTCTCCAGGCCGCTCGGGGCGGTCATGATACCGGAGAGCCGTCCCCCGGCCACCGTTCCCGCGAACAGCGTCGGCTTCCGGTTGGGATCCTCCGAGGGCCACGCGAAGGAAAAGCCGTCGGCTTCCAGCGTGATATCCGCCAGCGCGGTGACATGGCCGTAACGGCCCTGGAACCGACCCATCAGTCCCCCACCTCCGTTGGTGACTTCGACCCAGGAGGGATAAGCGCTGTCCCCCTTCTGCATGGACAGGTCCCAACGGCCGACCAGGGCCGGGGTCTGAGCGGCGCTGGCTGAGAGAAGAATTATCTGGAGACTGACTGACAGGAGAGCTGGCCGTAAGGGTTTCGGCATTAGCCTCGATCCGGAATGGGGGGTGGAGCGAGGGGAATATTAGTAGGTAGCAGGTTGCCGGCAGTAGGTGTCGGCTGCTCCCTGCTACCTGCAACCAACTACCTGCGACCTACAACCTACCACCTACCACCTACCACCTACCTCACCTCGATCTTCCCAATCCGCCCGGTCCCGCTCAACGCCAGCCAGATCCTGCCCCGTTCTCGATCTACGGCGATGTGGCGCACCACGGCGGGCCCGGTCGGAATTTTCACCGTCTCCATCTTTTCGGTACGGGGATCGAAGGCGACCATGAGGTTGCTGCGGGACTCGTTGTACCAGATCCGGCCGTCCGGCCCGATCACGATGCCATAGGGCCCGGCGTCGCCTGAAGGCGAAGGCCACTCCCGTACCTTTCCGGTTTTCGGGTCCAGTGCGCCGAGGAAGCCGCGGGCGAAGTCGGTGTACCAGACCACTCCCTTCTGGTCCACCTGGAGCCGGCGGGGGCGCGCCTCCGCCGCCGGCAGCTCAAACTCCTCCATCAAGCCGTTGTCAGGATTGACCCGACCGAGATGGTTGGTGCCCAGCTGAGCCACCCAGACCGAGCCATCGGGCGCCGCGACGATTCCGTAGGGCACGGAACGAGGGATCGGCGCGGTGTAGACGGTTGCCTTACCCGTGGCCGGATCCAGCACTCCGTAGCTGTTGTTGTTGGCGTCGGTGAACCAGATCTTTCCCTGGTGCGCGATCGGAGTATGCGGGTTCCGCGCCTCGGCCGGCAGGGAGAATTCATCGATCGCGCCGGTCTTGGGATCCAGACGCCCGAGGACACCCTTGGCCTGGCCGGTGTACCAGACCATGCCGTCCGGCGCCACGATGATTCCGTGGGGGCCCGAGCCCGGCGTTGGGGTGGGATAATCCACGATCTGCCCCGTGGCGGGATCCAGCCGTCCAATAAAGCTGTTGCTCTGGTCGGTGTACCAGACGATGCCATCGGCGCCGACGGCGGGATCGTGGGGGAAAGCCCCGGGCCGGGGGATTTCGTACTCGACGACGGCCAGGGTGGAGGCGGCGAACATCAAGCCGAGCGGCGCCACCACCGTCACAGGAAGGAATCGAGGCATGGACGCTCCGAAACGAAACAGGTTGGGGAGGCGGACCGTCGGATGGAAGATGTACGGAACGGTCAGGGCCAGGTTTCTGGACGCTGGCTCCCGCGTTCCCGCCCGTCTATCCTTGAAGGTCCCGGAACTGTGAGGGACGCCGATGCTTGAGCTCGCCGATCGTATTCGTGCCGCCCTGGGGGGCCGGTATCGCATCGACCGCGAGTTGGGCCGGGGCGGCATGGCCACCGTGTACCTGGCCGAGGACCTCCGGCACGGCCGGACCGTCGCCATCAAGGTGCTGCGTCCCGACTTCACCGCCCGGGGCTACGAGCCCGAACGGTTCCTCCGCGAGATCCGGATCTCCGCCCGCCTGACCCATCCGCAGATCCTTCCTCTATTCGATTCCGGCGAGAGTGACGGCGTCCTCTTTTACGTCATGCCCTACATGAGCTGCGATTCGCTGCGGAAGCGACTGGAACAGGAGTCGCGGCTCCCCATCGAGGACGCGCTCCGCATCACCCGCGCCGTGGCGTCGGCGCTCGACTACGCCCACCGCCAGAACGTGCTGCATCGCGACATCAAGCCGGAGAATATCCTGCTGCATGAGGGCGAGGCAGTGGTCGCGGACTTCGGGGTGGCCCGGGCAATTTCCGTTGCCGGCCACGAAAACGGGACCGACCCCGGACTGGCCATCGGAACCCCGGCCTACATGAGCCCCGAGCAGGCCAGTGCCGACCGGCAACTGGACGGACGGAGCGATCTCTACAGTCTGGCCTGCGTCCTCTATGAGATGCTGGCCGGCCAGCCTCCCTTCGCGGGCACCAGCCACCGCGCCACCATGGCCCGCCACGTCATTGAGCCGGCGACGCCGGTGCGCGGGCTCCGCCCGGACGCGCCGGTGGCGGTCGAAGCGGCCATCGCCCGGGCGCTCGCGAAGGAGCCGTCCGACCGCTTCCCGACCGCTCTGGAATTCGCCGAGGCGCTCGAGGCGCCGGCCTCCGGTCTGCTGACAGTCTTCCCGCTCACCGGGGGCAGCCCAGGTGATGCCCGAGCCATCGCGGTCCTCCCCTTCGTGAACAACAGTCCCGACCCCGATGCGGAGTACTTCAGCGACGGCATGACCGACGAGCTGATCGACGCCCTGACCAAGGTGGAGGGACTCCGGGTCGCGTCCCGGACCTCGGTGTTCGCGTTCAAAGGCCAGTCCCTGGACGTCCGCACCATCGGTGCCCGACTCAATGTTTCCGCGGTGCTCGAAGGGACGGTGCGGCAGGCCGGTCGGCGTCTCAGGATTACGGCGGGGCTCACCAGCGTGGCCGATGGCCGCCAGCTCTGGTCGGAGCGGTACGATCGCGAGCTGGAAGACGTCTTCGCGATTCAGGACGAGATCGCCCGCACCATCGTCACCACGCTCCGTGCCACGGTGCTGGGCGATCTCGGCGACCCCACGCCCCGGCGCTACACCGAGAACCTGAAGGCCTATAACCTCTACCTCAAGGGTCGGTACTGCTGGAGTAAACGCTCCACTGAGGATGTCGCCGAGGCGATCCGCTATTTCGAGGCCGCGATCGCCGAAGACGCCGGCTACGCCCTGGCGTACACCGGTCTCTCGGACTCCTACGAGTTGCATATCGACTACCGCGGGACACCGGTCGAGGAGTCGATGCAACTGGCCAAGGCCTATGCCCGGAAGGCGGTCGAGCTGGACGACACCCTGGCGGAGGCGCACTCGTCGCTGGCCTGGGTGACCTTCATCTACGACTGGAACTGGCCGGAAGCCGGGCGGGAGTTCCGTCGCGCCATCGAGCTGAATCCCCGATATCCCTCGGCCCATCAGTGGTATGCCTGGCTGTTGATGGCGCAGGGGCGCGCCGAGGAGGCGGTGGCCGAGGGCCGGGTGGCGGCGGATCTGGATCCGGCAGCGGTCTCGATCCGCCGCAGCCTCGGGTGGCTGTACTACTACGCCCGGCAACCCGTACCGGCGCTGGAACACATGCATCGCGCGTTGACCATGAACCCGACCTCCGAGGAAAACCATCGTATCATCGGGCTGGTGCACCTCCAAGATAGGCGCTACTTGGAGGCTGCCGCCGCCTTCCGGGAGGCGATCGCGAGCTCCACCGAGAGCGCCTACGCTCAGGCCGCCCTCGGCCGCACCCTGATCCAACTGGGCCAGCGCGCCGAGGCGAAGCAGCTGCTCGCTGGCCTGCAGGCTCGGGGGCGGGAGCGCTACGTATCGCCAATCCCCTTCGTCGTTCTGCACACCGCGCTGGGGGAAAACGATCAAGCGTTCGAGTGGCTGGAGAAGGCGTACCAGGAGCGGCGGGGGTGGCTGGCCTATCTCAGGGTGGAGCCGCTGCTGGACGAGTTGCGGGGCGATCCGCGGTTCGGGAAGCTGCTAGAGCGGATGGGGCTGGGGTAGCGTCATTCTTCATATTTCATTCGTCAATCCCCCACCGCTCCGCTTCCGCAGCCGTAGCGCCACCGAATTCATACAATACCGGAGCCCCGTGGGCTTGGGGCCGTCATTGAACACGTGACCCAGGTGGGCGTCGCAGCGGGCGCAGAGAACCTCGGTGCGGCGCATGAGCCAGCCGTCGTCGGTTTCTTCCCGTAGACTTTCCGGACCAATCGGCCCAAAGAAACTGGGCCAGCCGGTGCCGGACTCAAACTTCTTTTTCGACTGGAAAAGGTCGATCCCGCAGCACACGCAGGTATACACCCCATCCTGATGATGCTTCCAGAAAGCCCCTGAGCAAGAACGTTCCGTGCCTCTTTTCCGCGTAATTTCAAACTGCTCGG
>JBGPJS010000081.1:0-11391 GCA_041485505.1 Gemmatimonadota bacterium
ACAGGCGTCACCGCGCTGGCGCTCGCGAAGACGCGCCCCCAGCGGCGCTGAGCGGCGTCGCGCTGGCTGTCGTAGCTCCGGAAGGTGAAGGCGGAGCCGCGCAACACGATGCCAAAGAGCATCAGGGTGAGGGGGACATGCAGGGTGATGGCGAGGCGGGCAAAGGCGGTGGGGAAGCAGGTGAACATCAGCACCACGGCCAGGATCAGCCAGACGTGGTTGGCTTCCCAGATCGGGCCGATCGCATGGGCCACCAGCGCCCGCTGACGATCCCGCCGGGGTCCGGAGGCCAGCAGGTCCCAGACGCCGCCGCCGAAATCCGCCCCGGCGAGGAGGACATAGGCGTTGAGCGCGATCATCACGATTGCGGCGAGGGCGTTGGGCAGAGTCAGTTCAGGCAAGGTGGGTCACCCGGAAAATTCACCAAGGCCGTTCGTGTCCTTCGTGCCGTCGTGGTGCATTTGTCTCGCCTCATCCGCTCCGCGAGGGTGAATACACTCGACTCCACTCGGTCGCCGCGGGGCTGCGGACGATCTGGCGGTAGAGCAGGTACGCGACGATCACGCCGAGGAAGCAATAGAGTAGCGTGAATCCCAGGAACGGCACAATCAGGCCTGGCATGGGTGTCACCGCCTCGCTGGTGCGCATGACCCCGTAGATGATCCAGGGCTGACGACCCACCTCCGTCACCGTCCACCCCGCTTCGACGGCCACGAACCCCAGCGGGGCCGCGAAGGCGATCGCTTTCATCAGCAGGCGATTCGAAGCCAGGTCCCCGCGCCGCCAGGCCGTCCAGCACACCCAGGCCCCCACCAGCGCCATGAAACTGCCCAGACCGACCATGATCTGAAAGGCCAGGTGGACGATCGGAACGTTGGGCCAGTCCTCCCGGGGCGCGACATCCAGGCCTTTCACTTCCGCGTGCGGATCGTGGAAGGCCATCAAGGACAACGCATGAGGAACCTCGAACCCGAAGCGGGTCTTCCGAGCCTCCATGTCGGGCCAGCCGCCCAGAGTGAGCGGGGCGTCGGTCCGGGATTCAAAGAGGGCCTCCGCCGCCGCCAGCTTCAACGGTTGCCGTCGCGCCAGATGGCGAGCGCTCAGATCGCCTGACAACGGCTGCAGCAGGGCGGCCGGGACCCCCACGATCAGGGACACCGCCAGCGCGCGACGATGGAAGGCGTTCAACGGCTCGCGAAGCAGCAGAAAGGCATGAATCCCGGCCACTGCGAAGCCGGTGGCGGCATAGCTGGCGAGGGTCATGTGGAGGGTCTGTTGAAAGGCCGCGACGTTCATCATGCCCGCGACCGGGTCGATGTTGATCGCCTGGCCGTCGCGGAATTCGAACCCGGCGGGAGCGTTCATCCAGGCGTTGGCGATGACCACGAAGACCCCCGAGAGCCCGCCACTCACCGCCACCAGAATTCCCGACCAGAGATGGGCCCGCGGGGACACCCGATCCCAGCCGTAGAGGTAGACGCCGAGGAAGATCGCCTCGGTGAAGAAGGCGAAACCCTCCAGCGAGAACGGCATGCCGATGATGGGTCCCGCGACCTGCATGAACCGGGGCCAGAGCAAGCCGAGTTCGAAGGAGAGCACCGTGCCGGAAACGGCTCCGACCGCGAAGAGAATGGCCGTGCCCTGGGCCCAGCGCTTGGCCAGATCCAGGTAGATGGTGTCGCCCGTGGTCTGCCAGCGTCGCTCCGCGACCACCATGAGGAGCGGCATGCCGATCCCCACGATCGCGAAGAGGATGTGAAAGCCGAGGGACATGGCCATCTGGGAGCGAGCAGCGAGGAGGTTGGGCACTAGCGAGGGAGACTCTCGATGACGGGCGTGATCGCACGATGCGCGTCCTCGGCGGAGCCGGGAAAATGCACTGGGTGAGGCTGTAGGTCGGTCGCGCCCTCGGAGGTGACTGCCACGTTGCTCGTGTTGCCGGCCATCAAGAGCCGCCCCATCTCCTCCCGGGTCGGCAGGGCACTCCGTGGAGGAGGGCCCGCACATCCCACGAGCGCGAGGGTGATTACCGCGGTCCCGAGTCGTCGCATGGGTGAAATCTAGCTCCGCTTGACGGCCGCTTGACGCGGGCCGGCTAGTCCTGGGTTGGGTTCACTCGGCCGATGAGCCCGGTCGGGGGTCCGGCGGAGACGCCGGCCGCGGCCGCCACCATGCTGCCGGTTCTCTCCGGCAGCCCACCTGCGAGGAACATATGCGATTTCGCTTGGGATTTTCCGCTCCGACCGGATTGGCCTTGGCGGCCGCCATGGCGTGTAGCGACGCCGCTCCGGATGGGGTGGCCACGCCATCGGCGCTCGACCGAGGCGCGGCCACCGCGAATGGGGTCATCCCCGTGGGAGGACGTCCATTCGGCAAGACCTACTCCCAATGGTCCGCGGCCTGGTGGCAATGGGCCTATGGCGTCAGGGTACCGGTCAATCCGCTGCTGGACACGACCGGAGCGAGTTGCGGCGCGGGCCAGCGCGGGCCGGTCTGGTTTCTCGCCGGCGTTTTCAATGTGACGGGTACCGCGGTGCGCAACCAGTGCGTGGTGCCCGCGGGAAAGGCGATCTTCTTTCCGGTGCTCAACGCGGAGTGCTCCAACGTCGAAGGCAACGGGAGCAGCCCCGATGTTCTTCGGTCCTGCGCCCGCGGTCTGATGGACCTGGCGGAGCACCTGAGCGCAGAGGTCGACTCGGTCCCGATCACCCCACTGGCACCGTTCCGGGTGCAGTCTCCCCCGTTTGGTTTTACGCTACCGGAGAACAACCTGCTCCAACTCTTCGGATTCCAGGCCCCGGCCGGTCGCTGCCTGGGCGGCACCAACCCTTGTCAGCCGTATCTCTCGGTCGGGGACGGCACCTATGTGATGCTCTCGCCGCTCCGGGCAGGGGCTCACATCGTCCACTTTCATGGGGAGATTCCCAGCTTCGCCTTTACCCTGGAGGTGACCTACTATCTGAGGGTCCAGAGCTGAGGTCGAGGGGACACGCCCGGCCCGTCAGGCTCGGGTGTGTCGCCTGGCCACCGCGCGCGGCGGGGGGCTTATATTCCATCGACTAGCGCTCTCTCCCACCTCCAGGGGAACCCACCCCGATGGCCGCGACACCGCTCGCCGAGCTGGAAGAGCAGGGGATCCAGATCCGGGGAGCGATGCTTCCCGGGTTCGAGGAGATTCTCACTCCAGACGCCCTTCGGTTCGTGGCCATGCTGCATCGGCGGTTCGACCGCCTGCGGCGGCACCTGCTTAAACAACGATCCTACGTTCAGACCCGTCTCAATGACGGCTGGCGCCCGGAGTTCCCGGTTGAGACCGCGGGCGTCCGCACGGGCGAGTGGACGGTGGGGCCGGTGCCGCCGGATCTCCAGGACCGCCGAGTGGAGATCACCGGGCCGGTGGATCGCAAGATGATTATCCATGCCCTCAACTCGGGGGCGCGCGCCTTCATGGCGGACTTCGAGGACGCGACCTCACCAACCTGGGAGAACATCGTTCGGGGGCAGATCAATCTCCGCGACGCGGTGCACCGGACCATCGAGCACCACTCGACCAAAGACGGTCAGGTCCTTCGACTCAATTCCCAGACGGCCACGCTGCTGGTACGCCCCCGCGGGCTCCACCTGCCCGAGTATCACGTCGTAGTGGATGAGCGCCCGGTCTCCGGCAGCCTGTTCGATTTCGGCCTCTTCTTCTTTCACAACGCCGCGCCGCTGCTGGCCCGTGGATCCGGACCCTATTTCTACCTGCCGAAGCTGGAGAACCACCACGAGGCCCGGTTCTGGAATGACGTCTTCGCCCGGGCCCAGCGGAGCCTCGGCATCCCTCACGGAACCATCAAGGCCACCGTCCTCATCGAGACCATCCTGGCCGCCTTCGAGATGGACGAAATCCTGTTCGCCCTCCGGGACCACGCCGCGGGTCTCAACTGCGGTCGGTGGGACTACATTTTCAGCGTCATCAAGAAATTCCAGGCCCACCCCGAGTTCGTGCTGCCCGATCGTTCGACGGTCACCATGGACCGCCACTTTCTGCGCTCCTACACCCAGCTCGTGGTCAAGACCTGCCACCGCCGGGGCGCCCACGCGATCGGGGGCATGGCGGCCCAGATTCCGGTCAAAGCCGATGCGGACGCCAACCGCATCGCCATGGAAAAGGTGGTCCTGGACAAGACTCGAGAAGTGAATGACGGCCATGACGGTACCTGGGTGGCGCATCCCGGGCTGGTGTCGGTCGTCACCGAGATCTTCAACACGGGGATGCCCGGCGCCAACCAGGTGGCCCGCCAGCGAGAGGACGTCAACGTCGGCGCCGACGACCTGCTCCGCATGCCGGAGGGGAGTGTGACCGAGCGGGGGGTCCGCACCAACATTGAGGTGGGAGTCCTCTACCTCGAGTCCTGGCTCCGGGGACAGGGTTGTGTTCCCATCCACCATCTGATGGAAGACGCCGCGACCGCGGAGATCTCCCGCTCCCAGCTGTGGCAGTGGGTCCGACACGGGGCGACACTGGCGGACGGCCAGCGGATGACGGCGGACCTCTATGGACGATTCCGCGACGACGAAACGGCCAAGCTCCGGGATACCGTGGGCGAAGAACGCTGGAGCGATGGACAGTTCGAGCGGGCCACGCGACTGCTGGACCGGCTCATCACGGTGCCGCAGTGCGTGGAGTTCCTCACGCTGCCGGCATACAAGGAGCTGCTCGCGATTGAGGGAGTCCGGGGGTGAGAGATTGTGGGATTGTGGGATTGTGGGATTGTGGGATTGGCCGAATGGCCGAATGATGCAGGAGCGTGGTGATGAAGACCTTCCTTCTTTTTGTTCTGATCGTCGGCAGCGCGGCCTGGTACCTGACGCGGGAGAAGCCGGGCGTAGGACCCAAAGCCACGTCTGGCTTCAGCAAGTCGGCGCCGCTCGTCGCCGGACTCCAGGCCTACCGATCAGCCCACAACGTCTATCCCCCCTCACTGGAAGATCTGGTCCCCGATTTTCTGGGCGCAGTGCCAAGTGCGATCAACGGCCATCCGCCCCAGTACGAGCGTAACGGTGCCAGTTTCACCCTCAAGTTCTCCTACGCGACCCCTCTACCCGTGGTCTGCACCTACTCGCCGGAGACCCGGTGGAAGTGTGGGTGGTTGATGTAATAGTTCCGAGTTCCGAGTTCCGAGTTCCGAGCTCTGAGTCCCCAGTTCCGAGCTCCGGGGCCGGCGTCTCGTTCGCGACGTACCGGGAACTCGGACCTCGGACCTAGAACACTACCTCCATGCCGATCCGCACCAGTCTCGGTGCCCCGTAGAAAAACAGTGGCTGGGTGAAGTCGCGCGCGGCCGCGAGGTACAGCGGTTTCAGCTCGGTGGCCCCGTCGATGTAGCCGTTCCCATCCAGATCCGCCGCCGCGCGGTAGCGGGGCGATTCGAACGGAATCGGCTCCGGGTGGGCCAGGTAAGCCTGGTCAGCCAGGTTCTGGAGTGTGAGGAAATCCGGTGTGACCTGTCCGTTGTCGGTACGGGCCGCGATCTGGTTGCGGCGATTCAACAGGTTCCGGAGGTCGAGATAGACCCCGCCGCGAAGCCCCGCCAGTCGCACCGGTCTCCGGATGAGCAGATCCAGCGAGGAAGTCGACGGCAGGCGGCGGTCGTTAGGTGGCCCAACCAGGGTACCGGTCGAATCAATGTGAGAAAACGGAAGCCCGGAAGCGTAGCGGAGGATAACCGCGGCCTCGAACCCCGCCAGCGGCCGGACCCCCAGCAAGCGGGGGCCGGCGCTGTTGGAGAGCTGCGCGGTGAAGATGGTGGTAAGGCCATGCCGCCGGTCGAAGTCGAGCGGGAACTCCGCCTTGGCGGGGATGATCGTATCATGTGTCAGGGGGTCGATGGCAATCAACCGGCGGAGCACGAACGCGCTGGTCGACGTCGCCTGGGCCTGCTGAAGGGTGTACGACACCCGCACTCCCCAGCCGCCCCTGGTCTCCCGGGTGAAGACGATCTCCCCGCCTTTCACCGACCCATTGTCCTGATTCCCGAAGATCGTCGAGTCAGGGTCGACCCCGAGCGGCACCGACGCCACCAGCCCCTCCAACCGCCGGACGTAGATGTTGACCTTGAGCGAGGTCGGTGGGGTCGGCCGCACCCGCAGGCTGAACTCGTACTGGGTCGACTTCTCATAGGCTAGCGCCGGATTACCTCGCCGGAAGCGCCCGGTCCGCGTGCTGTCATCGAACGCGGCATCCACCAGATACTGATAGTCGGGTGCCTGGCTGAATCTGCCGTAGCTCACCACCAGGGTCGCACCCTTGAGAACGGTCGAGACCGCGACGCGCGGGCTCAAGGATTGTCGGGAGCCCCGGTTGAGCGTCACCGCGGTGGTCCTGGAGTCGAAGCGGTCGTAGCGGAGCCCGCCGGTGACCGCCAGCTCGCGCCCGCGGACCTGGACCTCGGTGTAGGCCGCACCGCTGAACGGGGAGAAGTCCGCCACCGTGGTCGGGGGCACACTGTCCCCGACGGGCAGGTAACCGAAGGTTCGCTGGAACGTCCTTACCCGCTGACTGGCGACCTCGACTCCCGCGTAGATGTCCCCATCCTTTCCGGCGCCGAGGCTGGCGTCGAGCTGGCCCCGCAGTTCATGGAAATTGTTCCAGCCCAGGTCTCCGCGAGATCCCCGACCGTTGAAGAAGGCGGGAACCCCCCAGACCGTGTTCTCACTCAGCTCGGGAAGTACCAGGCCCGGGATCGGGTTGCGCGCCGCGGCCGAATCCTGGCGTTGCGCGATGTCCTCACCTACGATCTCCAGGCTTTTGCCGGTGAAAGCGCCGAATCGGTAGTCCACCGGTTGCGCCAGCGTGCCGCGGATAAACTCTCGGACGAAGTAGGCCAGTCGGAGGTCCACCACGGCAGACCGGGGCTCGAAGCTCCGCTGGACGTGGGCGCTGATCAGATCCCCGCGCACTCGACGCCCCGGTGCCAGGTCGGGGTCGTACTTGTAGGCGGGGTCGTAGAGCAGGCGCTGTTCCGCCGAGTGGATTCCGAAGAGACGAAACGTCTGATGGGAGCCTATGGGCACGGTGAACTTTCCGGCCAGGTCCAACTGCTCCCCGCTGTTGTGCGGCAGCAGCCAGGGTTCTGCGGCGCGGGGATCCCTCGGGTCCGATGGACGGGGCGCGTTGACCGGGTCGGCATCCAGACGCCCGCTGGCGTCTGCGGCCCCCGCGAAACGGACCCGTCCAAACAGCGGCCCGTCGGCTTGCAACAGGACCCGGTCGAGGCCGAAGTCACCCCCCTGACCTAGCGGGCGATCGGTCTCATACGCCGCGCGGCCCTGCCACCGCTCGCCGCCATCCTTGGTGACGAGATTGATGAGTCCGGAGACGGCCTGCCCGAAGCGGGCCGAGAAGGCGTTGGTGACGAGCGCCGCCTCCGTGAGCATGTCGGGGGGTATCCGGAGCCCCAGCGATCCGGTCGAAGCGTCCAGCTGGTTCTTGACTGCCAGACCGTCAAGAATGAACGCCTGCTGTCCCAGCCGGCCGCCCCGGTAGCTCTCACCCACCGCACCCGCCGAGAGACCGATCGCTTCGTCCACGCTGGAGATCGGCAGCCGGCGGAAGTCCTCCGCCCCGTAGCGCTGGGCATCGGCGGTGGCGAGGGGATCGAGCAGGGAGTCCACCGGTGCGGTGACGGAGAGGGGCGCGATCTCGATCGGGCTCGCGGTCAGCTCGAAGTCGAGGGGTGTGGTCTGGCCGGTACGAACCAGGACGCTGTCGCGGGTGAGCCCCCGATATCCGATGAAGAGCGCCGTCACCTTGTGCCAGCCGGCGGTCACCTCGCGGAGGCGGTATCCGCCGCGCCCATCCGTGGTGGCGACCAGCGGTCCCCCGTCGAGTATCACGCGGGCGGCCACGAGGGGCGTCGCGTGCTCGCCGTCACGAACCTGACCGGTGATGGCTCCGGTGCCTTGCCCCGCGACGGGAATCGCGCCTGCGAACATGAGGCCGACCAGCGTAAGGCGGGCCCTCATGGGATCATCAGGAGCCACAGGTCCGCGTCCTCGCCGCCGCCGGCCGCATAGGCCTCGACGACCACGCGCTTGCCATCCGGGGCCAGAGCCGGGTGCCTGACGAATCGGCCCGCCAGCGGCATCACCGTCTCCTGGCCACTGGTGAGGTCGACGGCGTACAAGGTTCCTCCCCCGTCCCGTTGCAGGGGTCCGAGGATCGAATCGATGGCGAACGAGACACTGCCTCCCACCACGGCGACGAGTCGATTCCCCACCACCCGTACGTCTCGCGCGATGCCGGCCGCCCCGAAGTCGTGAACCGTGGTCACCGCACCGCTGGTGAGATCTTCCTGATACACCCGCGAATCACCGCCAAGCGTGAAGTAGGCGGAGCTCCCCGACAGGGCCGGCTCGACCGAGGAGGCATAGGACGTCCCGGGTACGACCTGAGGGACCGGATTGGGATTTCTCAGGTCGAGCCGCACGACCTCCTGTCCGATCACGAGGGTGTCGAGCGGGCATCGGAAGCAGGGGCTCGCGTAGGCCACCGTGTTACCGACGTAGACCAGAGCGCTGTCCCCCAACCAGGCCACATCCGTCGGCGCGTCCAACCGCCCCGTCGAGGACGGATAGGGAAAGGCCCGGATCGGGGTCGCGGCTGAGGGATTGGCCAACGAAGCGATGACTATGGCCACCCGGGACGGCTGCAGGAAGCCCACCGGCATGCTGGTCTGAACGAAGGCGATCCTGCCGCGGGCACCGATCGCGGGCCAGAGGTAAGCGTCCAGCGAGTCGTCGGTGTTGGGCCCGGTGTTGCAAATCGTGCGAATCCGGGCGCCCCCATCGGCCGGGAGCGTGGCGAGGCAGAAGTCGCGGTCGGGTCGGTCCTGGCGCGAGAACGCGTACACCAACGCGCCCCCATCGGGCAGCCACACCGGCGTCAGGTCGGTGCCGAGGTTGTAGGTGAGTTGGTGGGGAAGGGTATCGCTGAAGGGGCCGCCGGGGGCATAGCCACCGGGCGTAAACGGCTCGGCATGGCTGCAGGCCGACGCGCCGATGAGGGTCGCGAGCAGCCACCAGACAGCGGCATTCCCTAGGTGCGCAAGACGCGTCCGCACGCGGCTCTCCTGGGGTGGCGAGTGTTCGATTGTGGGATGCTGAATCCCGGAAGCGAGCAGCTCCGGGCGATTCGGGATCGGAAGCTATCTCTAAACTGTTGTCTCGGGAAGATTTCGGGCAGTAAAGCGAGCGTCGCGACCGGCACGCTTCTTTCCTGTTCTGATCGGCGTTTCCGGGGGGCCCTCGGCTCTCCTAGCCCTGAATCAGCCTGAAGGACGACCCAGTGGACGTTCCCCGCACGCCCCCGAAGAAGCGTTCGCGCCTGGTCTATGGCGGCTTGGCCTTGGCGGCCATCGTGGGTACCACGGTGGGGCTTTCCCGTCTCAAGCCGGCGGCACCCAGCGTGGAAGCGGGGTCCATCTGGAGAGACACCGTACGGCGGGGCCCCATGCTGCGCGAGGTTCGGGGCCCCGGCACGCTGGTGCCGGAACAGATCCGCTGGATCTCCGCGGTCACCCCGGGACGAGTCGAGCGGATCCACGTTCAGCCGGGGGCGGTGGTGGATGAGGGTACGGTGCTCTTGGAGTTGAGCAATCCAGACGTTCAGATCCAGTCGCTCGAAGCCCAACGACAACTCACCGCGGCGCAAGCGGAACTGGTGACCCTTCGGACCACGCTCGAGAACCAGCGCCTCAATCAGCAGGGCCTCCTGGCGACCACCCTCTCCGACTTCCGCGAAGCCAAGCGCAAAGCGGACGCGGACTCCGAGCTGGTCCAACAGAACCTGATCTCGATCGCCGAGGCGGGGCGCTCGCGGGACAAGCTGGAGGAACTCACCGAGCGGCTCAAGATCGAGCGGAAGCGCCTCGACATCTTCACCCAGAATGAGCAGGGCCAGCTGGATGTGCAGCAGGCCCAGGTGGAGCGGCTGAAGGCGATCGCGCAATTCCAGCAGCGGCAGGTCGAGTCGATGGTGGTGCGGGCGGGGGCCAAGGGCGTCCTGCAGGAGTTGCCATTGCAGGTGGGGCAGTGGGCCATCTCCGGATTCACCCTCGCCAAGGTGGTGCAACCCGGGAAACTCAAGGCGGTGCTCCGGATCCCCGAGACCCAGGCCCCGGACCTGGCGGTGGGACAGCCCGCCGCGATTGACACCCGGAATGGGATCGCCAACGGGCGGGTGATCCGCATCGATCCCGCGTCGCAGAACGGTACCGTCACGGTGGATGTCACCCTCTTGGGCGAACTCCCCAAAGGCGCCCGGCCGGACTTGAGCGTCGATGGGACCATCGAGATCGAACGGCTGGACAACGTGCTGCATGTCGGGCGGCCGGCCTTCGGCCAGGCGGGCACCACGGTCGGGATCTTTCGGCTTCTCAAGGATGAAGAGACCGCAGAGCGGGTGAAGGTTCAGTTGGGGCGGAGCTCGGTGAATACGATCGAAATCGTCCGCGGCTTGAACGAGGGGGACGTGGTCATTCTCTCCGACATGTCGCGGTGGGATGCGGTGGATCGGGTGCGTTTGAAGTGAGTCAATCGGTAGCAGGTGGCCGGTTGCAGGGAAGCGAGGTGCCTCCCCGGCCGATCTGCCACCTGCAGCCTGCAACCTGCTACCTGCTACCTGAATCAAGGAACCCCCATGGACAATGGAAGCCAATCCCTCATTCACCTCGACGGTGTCAAGAAGGTCTTCTACACCGACGAAGTCGAGACCCACGCGCTCGAAGAGATCCACCTGGAGATCCGTCGCGGCGAGTACATCGCGATCGCGGGGCCGTCGGGCTGCGGGAAGTCGACGCTGCTCTCAATTCTGGGCCTCCTCGACTCGCCCACCGGCGGGAACTATCTGCTCGACGGCAAGTCGGTGGCCGACATTACCGCCAGTGAACGGGCCCGGATCCGGAATCGGGAGATCGGATTCATCTTCCAGGCCTTCAATCTCATCGGCGACCTGACGGTCTACGAGAACGTCGAACTCCCCCTGACGTACCGCGGGATGTCCAGCGAGGAGCGCCGCAAGCGGGTGCAGGAGGCGCTGGAAAAGGTGGGGATGTCCCACCGGATGAAGCACTATCCCTCCCAGCTCTCGGGCGGCCAGCAGCAGCGGGTGGCGGTGGCGCGCGCCGTGGGCGGGACTCCGCTCATTCTGCTGGCCGACGAACCCACCGGCAACCTCGACTCGACCAACGGTGAGTCGGTGATGGAGCTGCTCCGCGAGCTGCACCAGGGCGGCGCGACCATCTGCATGGTGACGCACGACGCGCGTTACGCGCGGCACGCCGAGCGCTCGGTGCACCTCTTCGACGGCAAGGTGGTCGAGGAGCGCCAGCTCTCCGCCGTGAGCTA
>JBGPJS010000082.1:0-11347 GCA_041485505.1 Gemmatimonadota bacterium
ATCAGGGCACGGTTTGGCCCTGGCTGATCGGTCCCTTCGTCGAGGCGTGGGTCCGGGTGCGGGGTGGTACCCCGGCCGTCAGGAAAGAAGCCCGAGCCCGATTCCTGGTGCCGCTCCTTAAGCATCTCGACGAGGCGGGACTCGGTCACATCTCCGAGATCGCCGATGCCGAACCACCCCACACGCCGAGGGGCTGTCCGTTCCAGGCCTGGTCGGTGGGCGAGGCGCTCCGGCTCGATCTTGAAGTGCTGAGCGTTCCCGCAGCGCAACCGGCGCGGCGGTCAACCAAGACCGTGGCCAAGTGAACAGACCGGTGCGGGCCCTGATCCTGAAGCGGCACTGGCCCGAGTATCTGCTCGAGGCCTTCGGGCTGGGCCTCTTCATGGTCTCGGCTTGCGGGTTCGGCATCCTGCTGTTTCATCCGGCCTCGCCGGTGCCCGCCCTCATCCCCAGTCCCTTCGAGCGGCGAGCACTCATGGGAACGGCGATGGGGCTCACCGCCATCGTGAACATCTACTCTCCCTGGGGCCGTCGCTCGGGGGCCCATCTTAATCCCGCGGTCACGCTCACCTTTCTGCGGTTGGGGAAGGTGGATCCGCGGGACACCGTGGGCTACATCGCGGGACAGTTTGCGGGTGGGGTCCTGGGTACGTTGCTGGCGGCGGCCGTCTTCCACCGATATATCGCGGATCCCTCCGTTAACTACGTCGCGACCGTGCCAGGTCCGGGAGGTTGGGGGCCCGCGTTTCTGGGCGAGCTGGTGATCTCCTTCGGGCTGATGCTGACCGTGCTCACGGTAGCGAGCCACCCGCGGCTCACCCGCCTCACTGGGTGTTTCGCGGCGACCCTGGTGGCCCTGTACATCACCTTCGAGGCCCCCATCTCGGGAATGAGCATGAATCCGGCCCGCACCGTCGGCTCAGCCATTCCGGCCATGGTGTGGGATGCCTGGTGGATCTACTTCACCGCTCCGCCTCTCGGCATGCTGCTGGCGTCGGAGCTGCATCGCCGCTTCCTGGCCGCCGGCCGCGCTCACTGCGCCAAGATGGACCACGACCCCGCGGTGCAGTGCATCTTCTGCGAGTACCACGGGGGCGTGAGGTCGTCGGGCGGCTGAGTGATGAGGATCCCCGTTGGCAGCCTTTTGCACCGATTTGACCGTGCCGTCCCCCTCCGGTAAGTTCTTCCGTCGGTGACGCCTCGCAGAACCACCTTCGCGCTGGCGTCGTTCCCTATTATCCCCCATGCGCTTGCCTGGTGGTTCCGGCCCTGGCCGGCACCACACCCATTGCGTTCATGTGAGGCGACTCCTTCGTTATGCTCGTCCCAGGATACACCACCGACGGTGAACTCCATCGGGGTCGGAAGCGCGTCGTCTTCCGGGCCCGCCGGGACCGGGACGGGGCCCGGGTCATCATCAAGTCTCTCGCCGCGGAGTTTCCCACCGTCGCCGACACCGCGAGCCTGCGGCGTGAATTCGAAATCCTCCAGAGTCTCACCATCCAGGGCATTGCCCGGGCCCAAGCCCTGGAGTCGGTGCGGGACCGCCTCGCACTCATCCTCGAGGATCACGGTGGTGAGACCCTCAAGCAGCTCATCGCCCAGGGGCCGATGGACCTGGGCCGCTTCCTCGAACTGGCCCTGGCGCTCGCCGGTACCCTCGCCGAGTTGCACCGGCACAACCTCATCCACAAGGACATCAACCCCAATAACATCCTGGTCAACTCCAAGACCGGGGCGGTGACGCTGCTGGATTTCGGGATCTCCTCCCGGGTCAGGAGCGAACAGCAATCGTTGCAGCAGCCGCACCTGCTCGAGGGGACAATCGCCTATATGTCGCCGGAGCAGACCGGGCGGATGAACCGAGACCTCGACTACCGCTCCGACTTCTACTCCCTCGGCATCACCTTCTACGAGATGTTGACCGGTCACCTCCCCTTCGATTCGCCCGACCCGCTCGAGGTGATCCACTGTCATATCGCCCAGGTGCCGGCCCCGCCGGTCGAGCGGGCGCCCGGCCTTCCGCTCCCCGTCTCCGACATCGTGATGAAACTGCTTGCCAAGGCGCCGGAGGACCGCTACCAGAGCGGTCACGGCCTCAAGGCGGACCTGACCCGCTGCGCGGAGGAGTGGCGCCTTGGCGGCCGGATCACCAACGCTCCCCTCGGCCAGAAGGACGTGCCCGATCGGTTCGTGATACCTCAGCGGCTGTATGGGCGGGAGTCCGAAGTGGTGATGCTCCGGCAGTCTTTCGACCGGGCCAGCGCGGGACGGACCGAGCTGATGCTGGTGTCCGGATACTCCGGCATCGGCAAGACTTCGCTGATCCACGAGATCTACAAGTCGCTTCCTCGCCGGAGGGGGCGCTTCATCGCCGGGAAGTTCGATCAGCTCGCCCGGGATGTACCGTACGGTGCCCTGGTCCAGGCGTTCCAGGGCCTGGTACGCCAGGTGCTTGGCGAAACCGACCGACAGATTCGTGACTGCGCCGATCGCCTGGCCACGGCTCTCGGCGCCAATGCGCGGGTGATGATCGACGTAATCCCTGAGCTGGAGCGGATCCTCGGCCCCCAGCCGTCGGTGCCTGCCCTGGATGCCACTGAAGCACAGATCCGGTTCAATTTGGTCTTCCAGAAGTTCGTGGGTGTCTTCGCCCGCTCCGAGAATCCCCTGGTGTTGTTCCTCGACGACCTCCAGTGGGCGGATGCCGCGACCCTCAGCCTGTTGCCGCTATTCCTGTCGGACCCCGAAATCACGGGCCTGCTGTTGATCGGGGCGTACCGCGACAATGAAGTCTCCGAGACCCATCCGCTCCGCCTCGCGGTGACCGACATTTTGGCTCGGAAGGTCCCGATCCAGGAGATCCGGCTTCCCCCGCTCGACGCGGAGCATCTCCGGCAGTTCATCGGGGACACCCTCCGCACCGGGCCGGAAGGGGCGGCGCCGGTCACCGATCTGGTGCTGGGCAAGACGGGCGGCAACCCCTTCTTCGTGACTCAGTTCCTCCAGACTCTGCACCAGGACGGATTGATCCGACTCGACCACGCCGCGGGTGAGTGGCGGGTCGATCTCGATGCGACCCGGCGGGTCGCCATCACCGACAACGTGGCCGATCTCATGAGCGGGCGAATCCAGCGGCTCGCCCCCGGCACCCAGCAGGTGCTGCGGCTGGCGGCCTGCGTGGGGAACCGCTTCGATCTCCAAACTCTGGCCACGATCAGTGAACTCGGAGCGGCGGAGGTCGGACGGGATCTCTGGGAGGCGGTGGAACAGGGGCTGGTGCTGCCACTGGAGAAGTCCTACGGCTTCGCCCCCGATCTGGGCGCCGGGCTCGATCCGGCGGCCGTGGCGTATCGCTTCCTGCACGACCGGGTGCAGCAGGCCGCCTACGCCATGATTCCCGAGGAGGCCCGACGCCAGGTGCACCTCACCGTGGGTCGTCTGCTGCTGGCCCACGGCGGTGGGACGGTGGAGTCGGACACCCTCTTCGACGTCGTCAATCATCTGAACTTCGGCAGCGGCCTGATCACCGATCCGGGGGAACAGATTCGCCTGGCGGAGCTCAACCTGGTCGCCGGCCGCAAAGCCAAGGCCTCGGCCGCGTTCCCCAGCGCGCTGGGCTATTTCGCGGCCGGCACGGCGCTGCTCTCCGATGAAGCCTGGAGGGAGCAACACCCCCTGGCGTTCGGGCTTCACGCTGAGCGGGCCGAGACGGAATACCTGTGCGGCCGGTTCGCGGAGGCGGAGGCGGGCTTCGGCTCCTTGCTCGCCCGCTGCCGCTCCCCCGAGGAGCGGACCGATGTGTACGTCCTCCTGATCGTCCTGTTCGAGACTATGGCCCGGTACTCCGACGCTATCCGCGCCGGGCTCGAAGGGCTCCGGCCGTTGGGGGTTGACCTCCCGGAAGATCCCGCCGCCCAGCAGCCGGCGCTCGACGAGGAAGTGGAAGCGGTCCGCCGCGCCATGGGCGACCGTGTGGTGGGGAGCCTCCTGGAACTGCCCAGTCTCGAGGACCCGCGGATCCGCCAGGCCCTGCGGCTGCTGCGATCGATTTGGGCCCCGTCTTTCATCAGCTGCAGCGGGGCTCTTTGCGGACTGGTCGTCGCCCGGATGGTCCGCCTCTCGCTGGAAAATGGCAACAGCGAGGATTCGGCGTTCGGTTATCTCCACCACGCCATCACGGTAGGCTCGCTACTCGGCGAGTATCAGCTCGGGCATCAGTACGGCGAGCTGGCGCTGGCGTTGAACGAGCGACTGGCCGATCTCCGGCTCCGGGCGGTCATCCACCACCGGTTCGCCGCGCTGGTGAATCCGTGGTGCCGGTCGTTCGCCACCTGTTTCACCCATGCTCGGGACGCCGTCCGGGCGGGACTCGAGTCGGGCAACCTGCAAGTCGCCGGGTACGCCCAGTTTCAGCAGAGCTGGTACGGGATGCTGGTTGAGGCGGATCTGGCCGGCTTCCACAAGAAGTACGCGCCGGTCGCCGACTTCCTGGCGCAACTGCAGACCCCGGCGTTCCTGGGGACTCAACGGCTGATTCTTCAGTGGGGCCTCGCGCTCGAGGGACGCACCGAGGGGCCCACCAGTTTCAATGCGACGGGATTCGATGAGACCGCCTTTCTGCAAACCTTTGGCAAGGTTGGCATCTTCCGCGGCATGTACGCCACGATGAAGGTCGAGCTGCTGCACACTTTCGGTCAGGTGGAAGAGGCCCGGGTCCTGGCGGCCCAGGAGGAGCCGGCGGTGGAGCTCTTCTTCGGCTCGATCTGGCCGGCGATGTTCGCCTTCCGTCATGTCCTGGTCCTGTGCGCCTGGCTGCCCGGTGCGCCGGTAGCGGAGCGAGAGGCGGCCGAGAAGAAGCTGGACCAGATCGCGGCCCGGCTTCGGACCTGGGCGGACAATGCCCCGGAGAACTTCCGCCACATGTACTTGTTGGCGTCGGCGGAGATCGCGCGGGTGCGCGATCAAGCGGGCGAGGCCGTGACCCGGTACGAGGAAGCCCTCGAGGCGGCCGCGGCGCTGGAGAGCCCACGTCATCGCGCCCTGGCTAACGAGCTCTATGGCCGCTTCTGGCTGGACCGACGGCAACCGCGGATCGCCGCGGTATTTCTGGGAGAGGCACGCTACGGCTATGCCCAGTGGGGCGCCACGGCCAAAGTGGCCGATTTGGACCGGCGCTACGCGGCCCTGCTTCGCCGGGCACCTGCCGATGGGGCCCCCCGGGAGGCGCCCACCGCCGTGCTCCAGACCACCGAGACTGTCGGCGGCGCGCTGGACGCGGTCGCGGTAGCCCGCGCGGCGCAGGCCATCAGCCGGGAGATCGAGCTCGACAAGCTGCTCGAACGGCTCCTGCGCGTCGCGCTCGAGAGCGCTGGGGCCGAACGGGGCGCCTTGCTGCTGGAGCGCGAGGGTGAGGCCGAGGTACACGTTGAAGGCTCAACGGGAAGCATCCATGTCCGGACCGACCGGGCGACACCGGCCAGCGTCGCAGAGCTGCCCCTGAGCCTGGTGAATTACGTCAGGCGGTGCGCGGAGAGCCTGGTTCTGAGCGACGCCTGTCACGACGAGCAGTACGGAAACGATCCCTACATCGTCCGGGAGCGACCGCGATCGATTTTGTGCACGCCGGTGTTGAATCAAGGGAAGCTGGTCGGCGTGCTCTACATGGAGAACCGGCTGACCGCCGAGGCCTTCACCCCGGACCGGGTGCAGCTGATGCAGATCCTCTCCTCCCAGGCGGCCATCGCGATCCAGAACGCCCAGCTCTTCGCCGAGGTCACCCAGCTCCGGGATCGGCTCCAGGCGGAAAACGTGTATCTCGTTGAGGAAATGAAGAGCCAGCACGGCTTCGAGGAGATCGTCGGCACCAGCAGCGCCTTGAAGAAGGTCCTTGCGAAGGTGGAGCAGGTGGCGCCCACTGAAACCACCGTGCTGATCACCGGGGAGACCGGGACCGGGAAGGAGCTGGTCGCCCGGGCCATCCACACCCTGAGCCCGCGGCGGGAGCGGACCATGGTCAGCGTCAATTGCGGCGCCATCAGCCCGGGCCTGGTCGAGAGCGAACTCTTCGGCCATGAGAAAGGCGCCTTCACCGGCGCCATCTCCCGTAAGATCGGCCGCTTCGAGCTGGCGGACGGGGGAACCGTGTTCCTGGATGAGATCGGGGACTTGCCGCTCGACCTCCAGGTCAAGCTGCTCCGGGTTCTTCAGGAGGGGGAGTTCGAGCGGGTCGGTGGGACCACCTCGATGAAGGTCAACGTTCGCGTCATCGCGGCTACCCACCAGGACCTCCACGCCGCGGTGACCGAGGGCCGGTTTCGCGCCGACCTTTTCTACCGTCTCAACGTGTTCCCAATCCGGACCCCGGCGCTTCGAGAAAGAAAGGAAGACATTCCGCCACTGGTCCGCCATTTCGTGTTGAAGTACGCCAGTCGCCTGGGGCGACAGATCGAGACCATCCCCAAGCCGACCCTCGATGCCCTCTCGGCCTATCCCTGGCCCGGCAACATCCGGGAACTTGGCAACATCATCGAACGGTCCGTCATCCTGAGCCGGGGCCGGACCCTTGAGCTAGGTGACTGGATCACCACGAATCGGGAAACCGGCGCTGGCAGCAACACCGGCATTACCCTGGAAGCGGTGGAACGCCACCACATCCTCCAGATTCTGGAAGAGTGCAGCTGGAAGGTGAGCGGTGCCTACGGGGCCGCGGCGCGGCTCGGGCTCAAACCCACTACCCTGGAGTCGCGAATGAAGAAACTCGGGATCACTCGTCCCGCCTAGCCCTCGACGAGCCGGGAGGCCGCCGATCTCTGCTGAGCTGGGGCTAGAATCCCGAACGCCCTCCCGCCATTTCGTGAGCTTCCTGATATTTCGTGAATCCGCTTCATGAATCAACCCCGCAACAATTTCCTGATTTCCACCTAAGCTTCTTACTTCCAAACAGTTAGCGAACACCCTCAGGCCGGTTCACTCTCGGCACGCGGCCTGCCTTTACCCCAGTCGAAGCCCAATGACTCGGATCGGTTTCCTTCTGGAGGCACCATGAGCAACGTCGCCGTAGCCCGCCATCAAACTGAAGCCCGGACGGAAGCCTTCGAATCCGAGGGGCTGGCGTCGAATCGTGGGACCCCGGGTCACCTGGCGTTGCACACCGACTCCACCCCCTCGCCGGAGCAGTTCGAGAGCTTGCTGAGGCCCATTCTCGATACGGCCTACCGCGCCGCCTATCAGTTCACCAGGAATCCGGCGGACGCTGAGGACCTGGTGCAGGAGGCGTCGCTACTGGCGTTCCGGGCCTTCGCGAGCTTTGAGCGGGGCTCCAACTTCCGGGCCTGGTTTCTCCGCATCCTGACCAACGCCTTCTACACCAGCATCCGGCGGTCGGGCCGCCGCATCGCCACCGTTTCGATGGATGATTCGGAGGATAGCCGCTCGCCCCATGAGACCTACGCCGACACCGATCACGATCAGATCAGCGACCCGGCAAGCATCTTCCTCAAGCAGCTGGACACCGAACAGATCACCGGGGCCATCCATGCGCTGCCGGTGGAGTTCCGGACCGTCGCACAGCTCTACTTTGTCGACGATCTTCCTTACGAGGAGATCAGCCAGGTGTTGGGCATTCCGGTCGGTACCGTGCGCTCGCGGTTGCATCGGGGCCGCCGGATCCTCAAGAACGCGCTGCTGGAACTGGCGAGAGAGCGGGGAGTGTTGCGGGTGGCTTGAAGGGGGCCGATCCTACTGCGGTCGGCTGATGCCCAGCCGCTTCAACCGGGATTCCAGGGTGGACGGTTTGAGGCCCAAGCGGGCGGCGGCGCCGTGAGGACCGCTCACCTTCCAGTTGGTGGCTTCCAGGGTTTGGAGGAGGAGCGCCCGCTCCGATTCTTCCATGGTCTGGGGTGCTGTCTCAGTGCGGGCCGGAGCGTGGCTCGACTCGGCCACCCAGTCGCCTAACTCCAGCGCGGTTCCCTGAGTAACAATCGCGGCGCGCTCGAGCACGTTGCCGAGTTCGCGGATATTGCCCGGCCAGGGATAGCTGCCCAGCGCATCGAGCGTCGCCTGGGGGATGCTCTCGATCCGCTTGCCGAGCTTTGCCGCGTGCTTCAACACGAAATGCTGGACCAGCAGCGGGAGGTCCTCCCGGCGGTCACGGAGGGCGGGGGTTTCGATTGGGAAGACAGCAAGACGGTAGAACAGATCGGGGCGGAACCGGCCCTCCTGCATGGCCTTCTTCAGATCCACGTGGGTAGCGGCGATGACCCGGACGTTGATCTTGATGGGCCGGGTCCCGCCCACCCGTTCGATTTCTCCTTCCTGAAGCACCCGCAGCATCTTCGACTGCAGATCGGCGCCGAGATCCCCGATCTCATCGAGGAAGATGGTGCCGCGGTCGGCCAGCTCGAAGCGACCGATCTTGCGGCCGATGGCCCCGGTGAAGGCGCCCTTCTCGTGGCCGAAGAGCTCACTCTCGATGAGGCCGGCCGGAATGGCCGCGCAGTTCACCTTCACCAGGGCCCCCTGCTTCCGGCTG
Source organism: Gemmatimonadota bacterium (assembly GCA_041485505.1). Taxonomy (GTDB): domain Bacteria; phylum Gemmatimonadota; class Gemmatimonadetes; order Gemmatimonadales; family GWC2-71-9; genus JBDUEA01. The sequence goes on from JBGPJS010000082.1 coordinate 8,534, forward strand.
CTGCGTTCGTGAATGGCCCGGGCCACGAGCTCCTTGCCGGTGCCGGTTTCGCCGGTCACCAGGACGGTAGCGTCGGTCGCGGCCACCTGCTCGATCAGGTCAAGCACCCGCCGGATGGCCGGCGAGGATCCCACGATCTCCTTGAAGCCGTGCTCCCCGGAGACTTCCTCCTTGAGGTACACGTTTTCCGCTTGGAGCTGGTTCTTGAGTTGCTCCAGCTCCGTCAGGGCCCGCTGGAGGGCCAGCTCTGCTTCCTTCCGTTGGGTAACGTCCCGGGAGAGAGCCAACAGCCGGTCCGGTCTCTCACCGGCAGGCGCGATCGGGCTCACCACGACGTCGAACCACATCGGGCGCTTGGTCTGCAGGGTCGTGAAGGATCCAACGAAGCGGCCGATCTGTCCGTCGCGGGCCGCCTCGACCGCCTGACGGGCCGCCACCCGGTCATCGTCCAGCCAGAAGTCGATCCAGGAGGAGCCGAGGAAAGGCGCCAGATCGCAGATCTCCAGCACCTCCATGCCGCCGGCATTCATCGACAACAGATGCCCGTCGGGGTCCAGGACCTTGATGCAGTCCCGACTGCATTCGATCAGGCGGGTCTTGAACTGCTCGCTGCGCCGCAGGCTCTCCTCCGTGGCCCGGCTCCGCTCAATGGTGCGCTCCAGATCCAGGCGGGCCCGCCGCCACTCCAGCTGGGCCACGACCTGGTGGCTCAGGGCCCGGAGCGCCTCCGCCCCGGCGGGGCTGAGGTCGCGAGGCGAATGATCGATGACGCAGAGCGTTCCCAGGGCCTCACCCTCCGCGGTCAGGAGCGGGGCCCCGGCATAGAACCGGATCGGGGGATCGGCGGTGACCAGGGGGTTATTGGCAAACCGCGGATCGGCCAGGGCGTCGGGGACCACGAAGAGTCCGGGCTCGCGGATCGCATGAGCGCAGAGGCTCAGGTGGCGTGGCGTCTCGCTCAGGCTGAAGCCGAAGCGCGCCTTGAACCATTGGCGGTCCGCATCCACCAGGGAGATGAGGGCGACGGGAGTATCGCAGAAATAGGCCGCCAACCGGGCCAGCTCATCGAAGTCGGGCTCCGGCAGCGTATCCAGGATGGCGTAGCGATGCAGCGCCTCGAGGCGCCGGGCCTCGCCGGGGAGAGCAGAGGTTTCTATCACGACCAGCTTCCTTGCCGATCGGGATGTGCGGTCGGCGTCACCGAGAGCGAGTCCCGCCGGCAGGCTGATCAGCGGGAACTTCGACCGGGGATAATACGACAAGAGTGGGATGATAGCCAGCACAGCTTGAAAGGAAACGCCCGGCAGCCCCCAGCGGTTCCCGCCATTTTTCCAACGCCTCACTGCTCCCGGTTGGTCGCCCCGAAATCTCGGGACGCTCCCGAAATGTCGTGAGCTCGTCATCCTGAGGTGAGGCTGATCGAGATCACCTGCCCACGCTCTAATCTCTTCCACCGCAATCAGCTGCGCCCTGATCCCCTGGTCGTTCCGAGTCGCGGCACGCCACCTGCCTTCTCAGTGGATTGAGGGTTTCGCTGGCAAGCAGCATTGAAGCAGTGACCCGGACGAGGTGGGCGCAATGAACAAGGCGGTCTCGACCTTACTGGTGGGCCTGACGGCGTTCGTGGGCACGGAATCCCGTGTCCCGGATGCCGGCGGCGTGCCCGCCACCGTGATCGAGATCGCCACCGACTCGCTGCGGGATGTCGCGGTGGCGGTCTACAGCCCCCGGCACCCGATCATCTACTACAACCCCACCCTCATGCAGAAGCTGGGTCCGCTGCTGTCCGCCTTCTTCATGGCGCACGAGTACGGACACATCGTCCATCACGACACCCGGGCCAACGCCCTTTCCGCTGGCCGGTCGGCCCGGGACTCGTTGCTCCAGCTTCGGGAACTCGAGGCGGACTGCTACGCGGCCATGACGCTCGCCGCCAGCAGCCGGCCCGCGGTGGACGCCGCGATCCGCTTTTTCAGCCGGATGGGCCCTTTCCGGTACGATGCGGAACATCCGACCGGCGCCCAGCGGGCCTCTCGGATTCTCTCCTGTCTGCCGGCACCGACACCGTCCACCCAGCCCCGCAAGGGGCCCCCGTCCGCGCTGAAGGGTGCTCCGGGTGTGCCGGCGCGGCCGATCTCCATTGTGGCTGCTCCGGTCTCCGCAGAGACTCGGTGGCGGGAGATCCATTTTCGCATCGGCGGAATCAATGGAACCGTCTCCAGCGTCCGTCCGCCCTCGACGGCGACGGTGCGGAATCTGGGGCCGGGCACCTACGAATACGCAGTGCAAGTGGATCTCTACAGCCTGGACGACCTCCTGCAGCTCAATCCGGCGGGTAGCGTCACGGGCCGTGGGCGGATCACGCTGCGGGGCGGCGAGGCCCTCGGAGTGGAGATTTCATCCGATGGCGCGGCGGTCTTACTCGTGGAGGGGGACTGATGCTCCGGATTACCCAGGCGGCCGCGGGAGTCTCGGCGGTGATCTGTCGGATCGAAGGCCAGCTGGTGGGCGAATGGGTGCGCTGTCTGGAGGAACTGGGTGCCGCCCTCCTTGGCGACCACCAGCGGGTGATCCTCGATCTTGGCGGCCTCTCCTACGCTGACCAGCACGGGGTGGACGTCCTGCAGCAGCTGACCACGGCAGGCGTCACCATCCAGAACTGTCATCCCTCATCCAGAGCTTTCTCGACGAGGAACGGAGGGCCTCATGAACGATGACGCGCTGATGTTTCAGACCCTCCTGGCCCCGGTGCTGGGCACCGCCTATCGGGCGGCGCTCTACCTCGCCGGCAATTCCACGGCGGCCGAGACCATG
>JBGPJS010000083.1:0-11270 GCA_041485505.1 Gemmatimonadota bacterium
CTTCCCCCAGCGTGAGAAATACCAGACTGGTCGGATCGGCGGCGAGCGCCGCTGTCAGTGCGCGGATGTCTTCAGTCACGGGTCCCTCGCAGAGCCACATCAATGGTCAGCGCCGCCTGGCGCACCCGCTCGATCATCGGCATCTGGGTCTCTTCCTCCGGGCTCTTGGGGCCAGACTGCCGCCAGCGTTCCCAGGCCTCGGCCGCCTCCTGGAACCGTCCCACTGCCACCAAGGCATAGCCCAACAGGCGGTGGAGCGGCGTCGAGGAGGGATCTAACTCCATGGACCGTCCCAGCGCGGCCGCCGCTTCCTCGAACCGGGCGGCCGCCAGCAGGGCCCGCCCGTGAGTCAGGTGGGCCAGCGGCTGGTCGGAATGCGAGCGCACCGCCGCTTCGGCGGCATCGATGGCGGCGTCCAGATCGCCCGCGGCCAGATGCTCCTCCGCCTGCCCCAATTGCACCGCCAGTTCGCTCACGACCGTGGCCGCCGCGACTTTCTTCACCGGATCGTCTAGCACAATAATCCCGGCACTCGCCAGACCGAAGAGCGTCTTGGCGACCTCAAATTCCGCCCGTCCCAGAAGCGTGGCAATGCCGCGTATATCCCGGCGTCCATCGATGACGGCCAGCACTTCCCATTCGGTCGGCAGCAGGTCCAGTGGCCCCATCCCCTCCATCGCCGCCGCGAAGCGGGGTATGATGCCGAGGTGCCCGATCTTCTTCTCGATGCGGGACCACTCGTCGATACGCCGGGCCGCCTCCATGAGCAGAATCGCCGTGGGGATTCGGATGACCGCTTCCGGCGGTGCCTCCGCGGAGGCCTCTTCCTCGAAGGCGAAGTAGCCCTCCGACCAGCTCATCAGCTCGAAGACGACCTCCTCGATCTGGGCCCGCACCTGTCGACCCAGCTCGCGGGTGGAGATGGCGCCGATGCCCACGAGCACCTCCCCTAGGCGCCGGGCATCGCCGGCTTCCTGGAGCCCCCGGGCCCGCGCCAGGTCCGCCTCGCTCACCTTGCCGGACCGCATCAGCAGCTTGCCGAGGGGGTGCGGATTGCTCCGGATGCTCGCCGCGACGACGCTCCCCTTGTCAAAGACCACCGTGCCCTGATTTTGTCGCAGCTCGGAGTTGACCCGCAGCACCCCCGTCTTCTGACTCAGGTCGAGGAGTTGAAAGACGTCATGGATCCCGAGTTCCTTGAGTGGGCCTTCGATCGCCACGGCTCAGGCCGCTCCAGCCGAGAAGATGTGCAGCAGGTCGCGGGCGGAGCGGGCGTGACTCCGCGCCGGCTGGGCGTACTCTCCGGATGGATCGACCTGCGCCACTCGCTCCCAGGCCCGGACGGCGTCCTGGTACTGCCGGAGCCGCGCCAGAGCTACTCCGAGATGGAAGAGTGCGGCGGCGTTGTCGGGATCGAACTTGAGGAGCCGGTGAAGCGCCTCGATGGCGCGTTCGGCCCGGTTGTCGTCCAGTAGGCAGCGCCCGAGCAGGAGGAGGGCATCGAGGTCCCAAGGCTCCGCCGAGAGCACGGCCACCAGAATGTCGATGGCCCCCGCGGGTGCTTCGACCCGGCGAACCAGATCAGCCAGCGCCAGGGCCGATTCCATGAACGTGGGGAGGAGATCCAGCGCTCGCTCGTACGATACCCGCGCCGCCACCCAGTTGTGGCGCTCCTCTTCGATGCCTCCGAGTTCGAACCAGACCTGGGCGAGCGAGGAATCGAGCTGCAGCGCCGACTGGTAGGCCGCCACTGCGGCGTCGAGGTCCCCGAGCCGCACCGAGACGCGGGCTTGGAGCTGGAGCAGGTCGGGGCGACCCGGCGCTCGCACTTGGGCCTGCTTGAGCAGTTCCAGCGCGCCCACCGGGCTGTTGGCGGCGAGGCGGGCCCGGGCGGCGGCGACCAGGATCTCCACATCGTCCGGATTGACCCGGGCCAGGTCCTCGGCCATACCCACCGCTTCGGCCGAGCGCCCCAGCGCCAGCAGGGAGCGGACCTCGCCCAGGCGAGCGTCCGCGAGCTCAGGATCGAGCTGACGAGCCTCCCGGTATCGATCCAACGCCTCGCCGTGGAGCCCCCGCTTGGCAAAGATGCTCCCCAGGAGCACGCTGGCACCGGCGCGGGGAGCGCCCCGGTGAATGGCGCGGTCCACTTCGGCGGCCGCCAGCTCAAGCAACCCCTTGGCAACGTAGTCTGAGGCGAGGGCGAAGGGGTGGTCCATCGCGGGGGGCACCGCGACCGGCCCCGAGTCCCGGCGCTCCGGGGCGAGTTCATCGAAGATGCGGTCCAGTAGCCGATGATCGAAAACGAACTCATCGCCCATCTCGCCGGTCGCAACATCGGCCGAGATCTGGGGAACGATGGCGATGTTCGGGTTCTCGTACTGCAGGTCGATAGTCAGGGTGTACTTCTGGGGGACGTAGTACGGCTCCAACTCGAGGGCCCGCTTGGTCTCCCGAAGCGCGCCGTCGAAGTCGCCAACATGGCTCAGGGTGAAGCTGAGGTTGTAGTGCGCCGAGGCGTTCTGGGGATCGGCCTCGACGGCGCGGGAGAAGGCGTTGCGCGCATCCTCGAAACGTTTGAGTTCCACCAGGACTAACCCGACACCGTTCCAGGCGACCGCATTCTCCGTCTCATCGTTCAACACCTGGCGGTAGGCCTCGAGGGCCAACTGCAGGCGGCGTTGGTGAAAGAGAAGCAGCGCCAGGTTGAGCCGGGCCACGGCCAGCCCGGAGTTAAGCCGGAGTGCGCGCTGGAAGGCCTCGATGGCGGGGCCAGAATCGGCCTCCTGGGTGCGAATGACCCCGAGATTGTTCCAGGCCAGGGTGTAACCCGGGTCGATTTCGAGGGCGCGGGCGTAGGATTCCAGCGCATCGTCCCGGCGCCCGGTCTGGTGCAAGCAAACCGCGCGCTCGTTCCAGAGCTTGGGTGAATCGGGGCTCTCCTGCACCGCGGTGTTGTACAGCTCCAGCGCCGCGGCGAGGTCGCGCCGCAGCAAGTGCACCTCGGCCATGGCCTGGAGCACGAGGCGCCGGTCCTCCCCGGCCTCGAGCGCCAGCCGATACTCGCGCAGCGCTTCGACGTAGTAGCCCTTTTGCCGGAAAGCGAGCCCCAGGTTGAAGTGCGCCAGAACGCCACTCTCGCTGACCCCCGGCCGGGGCGCCTCGCGGAGGGCTTCCTTGGGGGTTCGGACTCCCTCGTGATAGCGTTCCAGCGAGAGATTGCTCTGGGCCCGCGCGAAGGTCGGGTTGAGCGCGATGGCCCGCTTGGTCGCGAGCCGGGCCGCCTCGTGGTCACCGAGATCGCCGCAGACGAAGGCCAGGAGATAGTGCGCATCGGCGTTGTCCGGATTGAGCGCCAGCGCCTGCTCCAGCACGGTCCGGGCCTGATCGTTCAGACCCCGGTTGTAGAGCGTCTCACCATAGTAGAAAAGGGTGACCGAGCTGCCGGGGTCGAGCGCGCAGGCGCGGCGGAACGCCTCGCAGGCGGTCTCGATCCGGCCCCGCGCCTTGTCGGCCAGTCCCAACTGGATGAGGCAGGCGATGTCATCGGGCTGGCGGGCCAGGAGATTCTCGAACTCGAGGGCGGCTTCGTCGTGGTTGCCGAGGGAGGCGTAGGTCCGCCCCAGCTCCCAGCGCGCCTCATGGTCGTCGGGGCGACGCTTCAGCCGCTCGCGCAGCTCGGCCACACGCCGGTCGTAGTAGCCGGTGACCCGGTAGGCGATCTCCAGATTGCCCTGCGCGACCTGCATCTTGGGGTCGAGCTCCAGGGCACGCAGGAATTCGCCGATCGCCTCCGGCACCAGCCCCTTCTGGTAATACAAAACGCCGAGGTTGTTATGCGCCCCGGCGTCCGAAGGATCGATCCGGCGCGCGAAGGAGCGGATGACGGCGAGGTCCCGTTCCGACAACGCGGGCGCGGACACGGCGGTGCTCAGGTCAGGCGGATGGCGTCGAAGATGGCCCGGAGCGACGCCAGATCGGGCAGGAGAAGGAAGTGCCCGCGGATCTTCACGGTGGGGTCATCGAACAGGAACCGGGTTTCCACGCAGAAGACGAAATCACGATCATACCCGAAGTTCATGTAGGTCGAGGTGAGTACCGCCCCGCAGAGATCGATGGCCAGGCTGGGCACCGATGGCACCAGCATCATCCCCATGAAATCGCTGAGTGCGTTCATGTAGGCACTGCTCAGGATGTTGCCCACTTCCTTGAGACCGGACTGCTCCATGGCGGCGAAATCCTGGGTGGTGCCAGGGGCCCGGCGCAGCAGGATGTCGCAGAGAGTGAGGGCGGATTCCCGGGGGAAGATAACCAGAGTGCGGCCGGTCAGGTCCCCCATCATGTGCATGAGGACAGCGGCGATGATGTCGTCCGACTTGCCGAGGGTCTCCGGCACTTCCTCGAGGCGGGTGATGTTCACCTCGGGGACGCTGATCATGATGGTGCGATTGGTGAGCTGGGACAGCGCGGTGGCCGCGTGGCCTGCGCCGATGTTGGCCACCTCCCGGAGCGCGTCGCGCTGCAGCGCGTGCAAGTCCCGAACGTCGTCCATGGTTGCTCCTCAGACCAGCGCGGCCGGATCCAGGATCAGCACGGGCATGCCATCGCCGAGGATGGTGGCCCCGCTGAATACGGGGAGCATCCCCCGAGGCCCGTCGAACGATTCCACGACGATCTCCTGCTGGCCGACCAGGGCGTCCACCACCACGGCGGCACGCCGGCCCCCCACCTCCACCACCACCGACGGCCGCCGGCCCTGGTGTGCCGGGCCGGACACGCCGAGCCGCTCGCGCAGGTGCACCGTCGGCACCACCCGGTCCCGAATGACCAGCCCTTCACGACCTTGCACCGAGGCCACCATCATCGGGTTGAACTCGACCGTCTCGGCGATGCTGGCCAGCGGCAGGGCGTAGCGCTCGGAGCCCACTCGGGTGAGCAGCGCGCGGACGATGGCCAGCGTCATCGGCAGCCGGAGGGTAAAGGTGGTCCCTCCCTCGGCGCTCGACTCTACCTGGATGGAGCCGCCGAGCCCCCGCACCCGCGAGACGACCGCGTCCATGCCCATCCCCCGACCGGAGACGTCGGTCACCACCGCCGCGGTGGTGAAGCCGGGACGGGCCAACACCCGGAGCAGGACGTCATCCGAGAGCGCCTCCGTCCCCGGCTCGACCAGTCCCTCGCGGATTGCCTTCTGCAGCACCTTTTCCCGGTCAATCCCCATGCCGTCGTCCACCACCCGGATGCAGACGCTGGTCCGTTCCCGGCTGGCGCCCAGGAGGATCCGTCCCTCCGCCGGTTTATTCTTGCGCTCGCGCTCGGCCGGCGGCTCGATCCCGTGATCCACGGCATTGCGCAACAGATGAATCAGCGGCTCCCCGATCTCGTCGAGCACGGCGCGGTCGAGCTCGATTTCCTCACCCTCGACCTCGAACGACACCCGCTTGCCCAGCTGCCGCGACAGGTCCCGTACTGCGCGGGGGAACCGGTCGAAGACCTGCCACACCGGCGTCATCCGGGCCTGAATGATCTCCGACTGCATCTCCGCCACCACCCGGCCGATCCGGGTGCTCACCGCCTGCAGCTCGGGAGAGGATCCGACCACCAGCTCGGCGAGCCGACCCTTGGCGACCACCAGCTCGCCAACCTGATTCATCAGGGCGTCCAGGCGTTGAAGATCCACCCGGATCTGGCGCCGCCGCTCGGCCACTTCTCCTCGCTCGCCCGGGGCCGCTACCTGGGCTTCCACTCCGACCTCAACCGACTCGACCTCACCCGCGCTGGTGATGGCGGCGTGAATCGACTCATCGGTGGCGGTCGACCCCAGCCGGAAGGAGAAGCGGCCGTCGAATTCTTCCTGTTCGAACGCGGAGGGGGCCGGCTTGACCAGACCCACCGGCCCCAGCGCCTCGGCTCGCCGGAGGGCGAGGAGGGCCCGCGCACCCCGCATCACGGCTCCATGGCGGATCACCACCCGCACCGTCCGTCCCTCGGTCGCCGGGACCGCGACCTCTCGCGGTTGCTCGGGGATCGCCCAGCTGCCGGTCGGCTGGGCCACCGCGGCGGCGCTGTCCAGCTCGCCCAGCAGCCCGGTGAAGTCCAGCCCGGCGTCGCCCCCGGCCATGGCCTCGCTCGCGCCCGATTCGAGAGCGTCGAGAATGCGGAAGATCAGATCGTGCATCTGGGGCGACGCCCCCGACGGGGCGCTCCGAAGCACGTCGAGCAGATTCTCCGTTCGGTGGGCCAGTTCCGTGAGGTTGGCGTAGCCCATCGCCGCGGCCATACCCTTGAAGGTATGCATTGCCCGGAAGATGCTGACGACGGGCTCCGTGGCTTTCGGGTCGCGCTCCCACTCCAGCAACTGCTGGCTGGCGGCGTTAAGATGTTCGCGACTCTCGGTCAGGAAGAGCGCGGCGTAGCGCGACAGATCCATGGGATCAGCCGATGACGCGCTGGACGGCCTCGAGCACCCGGGAGGGCTGAAACGGTTTCACCACGAAATCCTTGGCGCCGGCCTGAATCGCCTCGACCACCAGCGCCTGCTGGCCCATGGCGCTGCACATCAGGATCTTCGCGTCCGGATCCGACTTGCAAATTTCCCGGACCGCCTCAATTCCGCCCATATCCGGCATCACGATGTCCATCGTGACCAGATCGGGCTTGAGCTGGCGGTATTTTTCCACCGCCTCCCGCCCGGTCTCGGCTTCGCCCACCACCTCGAACCCGGCCTGCGAGAGGATATCGCTGATCATGGTCCGCATGAAGATGGCGTCGTCGCAGACGAGTACCGAGTGGCTCACGCATCCTCCTCTGTGCCGTTCCGATCACAAGCGTTCGAGGGTCAGCCGCCAACCAACGGCGCCACCAGCGCCGCCGGATCCAGCACCACGAAGGTCCGTTCCGCCTGCCGTCCCACGGCCTGGGCAAACCTGGGGTCCAGTCCCGCCAGCGAGTCGCGTGGCGCCAGCGAATCTGCTGGGACCTCCAGGAGGTCCAGCACTTCATCCACCGTGAACCCGAAGGTCCGTCCATCGCGTTCGAGCACCAGCACCGAACGCTCGCCAGCCCCGCTGCTGCTCCGCCCGAGCAGGACGGGTCCGTTGACCACGGTCAACAATGAGCCCCGGACGTTGATCAGACCTTCTACCGTCGCCGGTGCGCCGGGAATCCGGGTCGCGACTTGGGTGGGGACAATTTCACGCACGGTTTCGACCGGCAGGGCACACCCCAAATCGCCGACCCGGAAAATCACCAGGCGAACCGCGGCGGAATCAGCCATGTCCTTTAAAGAAAAGAAGATACAGGGGACTCTCCGAATCAGCAACGGGAAAATCCGCGCCGGCCGCGGCCGCGAGCGCCGCTCGGAGGTCGGTCGGCCAGGGAGCGCGGAACTCCAGCGCCTCTCCAGTCGCGGGGTGCCTAAAAGCGAGCAGTGCCGCGTGGAGCGCTTGGCGGGTAATGGCCCGCTCGATCGCCTCGGCCTCGAGCCGGCCGCTGCCAGAGAAACGGCGGCTGCCACCGGCGCCATAGACGGGATCCCCCACCAGCGGATGCCCGATGTGGGCAAGGTGGACCCGGACCTGATGGGTGCGCCCGGTGTGCAGTTCCAGACGCACCAACTCCGCGATGTTGAACCGCGCTATGACATACGCATCGGTCCGCGCGGTCCTCCCGGCCGACGAGACGTGCATCCGCTTCCGATCGGTGGGGTGGCGGGCGAGGGACGCCTCGATCGTCGTCGGACTCTCACCCAGATGTCCCCAGCTGAGCCCCGCGTAGTGACGGGTGATCCGCCGGGCCGCGAGGGCCGCCCCCAGGCGGCGGTGGGCCAGGTCCGTCTTGGCCACCACCATCAGTCCCGAGGTGTCCCGGTCGAGGCGGTGAACGATCCCGGGGCGCCCCTCGGCCCCACCCGCCAGCGTCGTCCCCCGCGCCACCAAGGCGTTGACCAGGGTATCCTGCCAGTGACCGGGCGCCGGATGCACGACCAGACCCGCGGGCTTGTCGATCACCGCGAGATGCTCGTCCTCGAACACCACCGTGAGCGCAATGTCCGCCGGCTGGATGGTGCGCGGGGGCTCTCCCGCCGGCAGCCGCACTACCACCTGGTCTCCGCGTTGGAGGATCCGGGAAGCCCGAGCGACGGCCCCGTTCACCGTCACCAGCTTGGCGGCCACCAGCCGGGCCGCCTGGGTGCGGGAGTACTGAAGCTGGTCGGCAAGGAAGCGATCCAGGCGCTCCGTGGTTGGGGAAGTGACGGTGAACCGAAAGGACTGAGGACTCAGGAGTGGTCCTCAGGCCTTGGACGTTGCTTCCCCTCGAGAAGAAACGAGACCGCCAGCGCCACTGCACCCAGGCTGATCGCCATGTCGGCAACGTTGAAGGTGGGCCAACGCAGGGAGCCGAGGTAGAGCTGGAAGAAGTCCACCACCCCGCGGGCACTCAGAAGCCGGTCGATCAGGTTCCCCGCGGCCCCACCCGCGACGAGTCCCAGCGCCTCCATCCGGAACGGACTCGTCGAGCTGCCCTTCTGCGAGACCCGATACAGGACGACGAGCGCCCCGGCGGCAATGCCGGCGAAGATCCAGCGCGACGCCGCACCCAGGGAGATCCCGAATGGGCCGGCCAGATTGTGCACCAAGCGGAGTTCGAACCAGTCGCCGAAGACCGGCAAGGCCAGGACCCGGGGTAGCGCCTGCAACGCGAGGCGCTTGGTCAGGAAATCGAGGAGGAGAACGCTGGCGGCGGGAACCCAAAAGGCGCGGCGGCGGGGCACGTCGGTCGCCGCGAGCACGGCCGCGGAGATCCGGGCGGGGTCCATCGCCGGCTCAGGCCACGGGGGCCGACTGGGAGTCGGCTTCCGGCTGCGCCGCCCGAGCGTCCTCGCGCCAGAGGGAGATGGCCAGCGCGATCGCGCCACAGCTCACGGCAATGTCGGCGACGTTGAAGGTCGGCCAGCGGAGGGCGCCAACGCCGAGATCGAGGAAATCCACCACCCCCTGAGAGCTGCGGATGCGGTCCACCAGATTGCCGGCGGCCCCGCCGCTCACCAGACCGAGGGCCAGCTGGCGGAAGTACTCCCCGGACGCGGTCGCGCGGGACATCCGGTAGAGCACGGCGATCGCCAGCAGGGCGACGGCAAAGAAGATCCACCGGGAGTAGGGACCGACGTCCAGCCCGAATGCGGCGCCGGGATTGTACACCAGCCGGAGCTGGAACCAGTCCCCGAACACCGGTCGGCCCATGCTCCGGGGTAAGGTCGCCTCGGCCCGGAGCTTGGTGGCAAAGTCGCCGATCAGCACCGCGAGCGCCGTCCCCCAATAGAGCCGGTGGTCAGCGGCGCTTGCCATCTTCTTCCTTTTCCTTGCACTTGATGCAAAGCCGGGCGTGGGGCAACGCGTCGAGACGCTCGAAGTTGATCTCGTCGCCACAGGTATGGCAGAGGCCAAACTTCTCGGGGGTCTTGTAGAGGCGCCGCAGCGCCTCGTTCACGTGCCAGAGGTACCGACCTTCCTGGGATGCGAAGAGAAACTGTTTTTCCCGCTCCATGGCATCGGTGCCCTGGTCCGCCATGTGGAAGGAGTAGGAAGAGAGATCTCCGTCGGAGGACTGGAGGGTCGCGTTGAATGACTCGTCATAGTGGCCGAGCTCCTTCATGACGCGGGCCCGTTCCTCAAGGAGGCGCTTTTCGAAATGCGAGAGATGCTTCTTGTTCATCCAGTTCCCGTCCGTAGTGGGCCGGCCTGAGACTCGCCGGCGTCGTGTTTCCGCAAACCGACAATGACGCTGTAGCCCTCGATCTCCAAAGACCGCTCCAGATCCGGCGCCGGGAGACGCCCGCCCGCGACCAGTCGCCGGGTCAGAGTTTCAGCCTTGATGAATTCTTCGTGAGCTCTGACCGCTTCCAACACCTCGGCGGAACCCGCGACGCCCAGGTCGATGCGGGTCGAGTAGGGATAGTCGGCGTCTTTCCGGAGCCGCTGCACGTGGTGCACCACTTCGCGAGCCAGGCCTTCGCGGATCAGCTCAGGCGTCAGATGCGGATCCAGCGCCGCCACGTAGGGTCCGTCACTCGCCACGACCCAGTCGCTGGTGACTTCCCGCTCCACCGCTACATCCTCAGAAAGATAGACGATTGTCTCCCCCGGCAAAGCAAGGGAGGCGGTTCCGCCGGCTTCCAACTCGCGGAGCTGGGCCTGGGTGAGCCGCGCAACCAGTGCCGCGATCTCGGGCGTCCGCTTGCCGAACCGCTTGCCCAAGGATCGGAAGTTGGGCTTGGCCTTGAGCCGCACCAGCTCGGCATCGGTAGCCACCACCTCGACCAGCTTCACGTTCACCTCGAGCCTCAGGAGCTCGAGCAGGCTGTCGAACTCCGGACCCCGAATACCCGCCGGAATCGCCACCTGCATCCTGGCGAGCGGCTGGCGGACCCGGAGCTTGACGGTCTCGCGGGCCGAACGTGCCAGCCGGGCCAGCGTCCGTACCGCGCCCATACCGTCCTCCAGCGAGGTCACGATGGGGCCACCGGGCGATGGAAACCGTGCCAGGTGCACCGACTCCCCGGTGAGGGACCGGTGCAGCCAATCGCTCGCGAAAGGTGCTGCTGGCGCCAGGAGCCGGCTCACCACCATGAGCGCCTGGTGCAGTGCGGCTACGGCCGCAGGATCGGCCTCGCGGTCGGGGGCCCAGAACCGGGCTCGGTTCACTCGGACGTACCAGTTGGACAGATCGTCCACCACAAAGTCCATGAGCGCCTTGCAGCCGGTCATCGCGTCGTAGGAACCCCAGGCGGCATTGACCGCGTCGACCGTGGTCTGGAGCCGGCTCGCCAACCAGCGATCGGCCAGAGTGGGGGCGGAGTCACCATCAGCAGGGGTCCAACCGCCAGCGTACGAGGCGAAAAACCGGTAGGTGTTCCTGAGGGTATCGAAAAACTTCCCGGAGACCTCGGGAATGGTCCGCGTATCGAATCGCTTGGGGAGCCAGACCTGGCTCGAGGCCAGCAGGTAGAGTCGCACCGTGTCGGCGCCGAATTGGGCAAGCACCTCCCACGGATTGACGACGTTTCCCTTGCTCTTGGACATCTTCTGGCCCTCGGCGTCCAGGACCAGCTCGTTGACGATCACGTTCTCGTAGGCCGGGCTGTCGAAGACGGTGGTCGCGATGGCCAGGAGTGAATAGAACCAGCCCCGGGTTTGGTCCACCCCTTCGCAAATGTACTGGGCCGGGAAGTGGGCCTTGAATTCCGCCTCATGCTCGAAGGGATAGTGCCA
>JBGPJS010000084.1:0-11258 GCA_041485505.1 Gemmatimonadota bacterium
AGGAAGGGCATCGAGACCAGGTAGTGGCCGAACAGAAGACTCTTCACCCGAACCAGTGGAAGGATTCCCGCCAGCTCCCCCCGATCGGTTCGGGCGGCCAGGTAGAGACAGCGGTGCCCCAGGGTGGTGGCCATGACCGCCTGCCACCCGAAGAGGTGGCAGTGGGTCCACCCAATTTGACGGCGGACGAACTCATCCCACTCGGCGCCGGATCCGTCGAAACTCCCAACCTGGACACTCATGGCAGGGACACCGCCGCCCGGGCGCCGGCGTCCCCCGGCCCGAGAATCGGCGCAAAAGCCTTGGCAATCGAGGTGAAGCGGAATTCGGCGAGCAGGCGTTCCAGTAAGGGCAAGGTTCGGCTCAGACCTCCGTAATGCCTGAGTCTGGTCAGCGGACCGACCGCGTAGCGGGGTTGCTCGGGGTCAACCTCCCAGGGGTGAATGTAGAACATGCCGGGCACCCCGGCCCGGCCCCACGACCGAAAGGCATGGCGAAACAAAGCGTAGGGGAAGTGGCGGAAGTATCCGCCACCGGCGGCGGGAAACCGAACTCCCGCCAGTCGTATCGTGGTGAGAGGCAACTCGAGCAGCTGGCCGGCGGGGCGGCGCAACCAGTGAGGGGTTGACGGCGCGGTAGGGTATCCGTAATCGGGCCGGCGGATCGGGAAAAGACTGGAATCGTACCGGTAGCCTTCTTCGAGGAGGATGTCGAAGGCCCACTCTAGGCCGGGGACAATCGAAAAACTGGGGGCCCGGAACCCGACAACCGGGGTTCCGGAGACCTCCTCGAGAATGGCCTTGGAGGCGCGGATATCCTCCCGGAACTCCTGCGGGTTGAGGGCGGTCACCCGACGATGCCACCAGCTGTGGGAGGCGATTTCATGGCCGGCCGCGACAATCCGCTGAATGAGGGCCGGGTGTCTTTCCGCGACCCAGCCGACCGCGAAGAATGTCCCCCGCTGGCCGTGGCGGGCCAGGAGTTGGAGCAGCAGGTCGGTGCTGGCCTCGACCCGACTGGGGAGACGATCCCATTGGGCCCTGGGGGCGGCCGCCTCCAGCGCGTTGGCGTGGAAGTACTCCTCGACATCGACGCTGAAGCAATGCTGGTCCGGGCAGGGTACCCACGCATTCGTCAAATCAACCGACCCTCGCGTCATGGGTGAGTCGTCAAGGTAAAGATCAAAATACAAAAGCCCCGGACGCTTGTCGCGTCCGGGGCTTTTGGGCGGTGGTCTCCTGCGGCGATTCCCTGCAACTCTTCAGGCGGGCTGGCCCTTCTTCAGGCGGCGGCGAAGGCCCATCCCACCCATGCTGAGCAACCCGGTGGCGAGCAGCGTCATGCTGACCGGCTCGGGGGTGACGATCGGGTTGCAGTTACCGACCGGGACTCCGGCGGACGGATTCTTGTCGGTCCAGCATTCAGTGGCAGTGTTGATCCCGTTGGGCCCGTTGTACCCGCGGAGCACCAGGCTGGCGTTGGTCGGATCCCAATTGCCGCCACTGATCTTGAAGGAGAAGGTCACGTAGTTAGCCCCTTGCAACAGATTGTTGTTGCACGGATTCTGGTAAAGCTGGGTCGGAAATCCTGGCAGCTGGCCTGGAAGGGCGCAACCGCTGGAGATTCCGTTCTTGATGGACCCACCAGATCCCGGGGACTTGGCGGCGATGTCGACCAGGAACGCCACCGAGGTGTTGTTGGTGACGGTCCAGAGGCCCGGGGTATTGCTGCCCCGCGCTGGCCCAGACATGGACAGCGTCTTGGGAAAGGCGTTGATCTTCGCTGGCACGTTGTAGAACCCGATGCCGTTGAAAACCGTCCCGGCCCAAGTGTTCTGGAAGGTTGCCTTGTGGTTCCCGGACAGGTTCCAGACCTGGACATTCACCGTGGTGCCTTGCACCGAGAGGTTGACGGCGGCGCAGGTGGCGAAAGTATCGCCGCCGCACACCCGCCAGCTCTTGAATCCATCGGCCCGCGCGACGGACGGAACCACCGCCGCCAGCAGTCCGATTGTCCCGAGGACCCTACCGAGCTTCACCA
Source organism: Gemmatimonadota bacterium (assembly GCA_041485505.1). Taxonomy (GTDB): domain Bacteria; phylum Gemmatimonadota; class Gemmatimonadetes; order Gemmatimonadales; family GWC2-71-9; genus JBDUEA01. Next base: position 2,041 of record JBGPJS010000084.1, read on the forward strand.
TATACCGCCTCGCCAAAGTTGAGGAGACCATCACCGCGAAGAAGAGTGCCGCCAACCCTTCCAAGCCAACCATGCAAACCCAACAGGGTATAGAATTGCTTGTCCCGAAGTTCTCGCGATAGCCCGTTGCAATCCGAGAAGGATTGTGGGATCGGTACTTGAATTGAGCGCGGCCGGGATGGCCTTTGCGAACAGCACGCCCACCACGATCAGCAGCAGCGCCACCAAGCCCAGAAACCCACTCACCACCTGCACCTGCAACCTGCTACCCCTGGCTACTGCCGCTCCCAGCAAGAACACCCAAGCTGTGGTGAAGAGCGGAAAGCTTCCCAGGGTGGTGGTGACGGTGCCGAATTCCCACTCGGTGTTGCCGAAATCAGCCGGGTACCAGGCCAAGGCCAGATCGACGCCGGCCACGATCAGGAACACAATCCCGATGCCACCCATCAGGTACCACGCGGCGTCGGGGGCCGGGGGGACGTCTCCGGGTGGGGCAGTGTCCTCCCGGATGAGGATCTTCGATGCCGTCATCGAAGGCCTTCGCATTCCGCCCCCAATGCTGCGGCCACATCTGGGGCAGGGATCGGGCCAAGAACACCGGGTCCGACCGATTGTCTCAAGCTATTGCCCATCAACGATATGGATGGCCTCATGCGGATCGATTCTCCTGCCGGACCTTCATATTGTTGCAGCGGCGCTGCAGCACACTAACCCCTATCTGGGCTGAAGTTTCAGCCATTTCCTCCCCCCCCACTCCGGTGCCCTTCCAGCGGCCGGGGACTCGGCAACCGGCCCAACCCCGCCACCGCGACCCACAGGAACCCGATTGGGTACAGAATGGCTTGGCCCGTGGACTTCGCGATCGCCTTCTTGAGAATGGTCATCTGGCTCTGATTGGTCATGGCGGAGAGGGCCGCCGGGAGGTCGGTGGCGTAGAGCACTGCCGCCAGGAGAATCATTCCAGTGACTAGAATCAAGCCGGTCGCCGCGAGCCGGACCACCCAGCGGGCCCCCCGGGCCAAGCCGGCGCACAGCGTAAGGGTCAGTCCCAGGCCCAGCAGCGGCAGGAAGTCGAAGAACTCGCTGATGGTCCCGAATTCCCACTCCAGATTTCCTACCTGAAGCGGATACCAGGTGATCGCAACGTCCCAGAGTCCCAGGACCAGAAAGAGCGCGCCGAGAATGGCGATCAGCTGCCAGCCGAACTCCGTGACAACCCCATGGCTGGTGGGATGGGCTGGATTCCTGGCTGAAAGTCCCATTGATGCCCGTCGCGAATAGGGTGAGCGTGACCTCATTCCACGCGCCCTCCGGATATGATAACCCCGTGGTGGCCCAGCGCAACGTTTGGGCCAATCGTCTGGTAGCCTGTAACAGAGGACTTACTAGTCAATCTCGCAATAGCCCCATCTCGAGCCGAGCGAGGAGCCTGCCCTGAGCCCAGAAAAGGGCTAGTTCACTGTCACATCTCCTGGGTTGCGCGGCTTGAACAGCCACTGGCCCGGCCCCCCGGGCACCAGGACCCCGTCCCCTGCCACCATCAGTCCGGGGACAAAAAGGGCAAGATTGAAGCTGATATCGCCGTCGAGAAGGATCAGCAGATCGCCGGTCCCGTCATTGACCCGGACCTGGAGATCGGGACCCACGCTCACCGTATCAATGATCACGGCCGCGGCGATGGCGACCAGTGCCGCGTCCTGCTGGCCACCATCGGCCGTGGCGGCCCGCGCGGTGCTGAGCGGGACGCCAACCGGGGGCGGCCCTGGGACAAAGGCGAGCAACTTGACCTGGTCGAGAGTCGGCTGCCCGCCCCGCGAATTGACCGTGCCCACCGCTCGGACGCTATCGCCGGCGAACGAGGGGAGTGCGGCGACGACCTTGGTGAGCCGGAGGGCCCCGGAGCTGTCGCTCACGTGGGCCGTGGTATCGCCAAAGGTGCTCTCCGGAGCCAGCACCACCCCCTCGATCCAGATCCGCTTTCCCGCCTGATAGATCCGGGCTTGGCGGACGCTCAGCACCGGATACCTGATCTGGGCTCGGATGACCTTGAGTTGGGCGCCCAGGGCAATGCTGAACTGGGTGCTGTCGATGCCGCCGACGACGAGGGAATCGCCGATGGTAGTGCTGTCGACAATGAGGCGGTAGCGGCCGACCGGGACTTTAGTGAACTGCGCCGAGCCCACCGCGTCGGTCATGAGGGTGGCGATAGTGTCATTGCTGCCCAGCGGAACCAGGCCCACCCGGATGCCGGCATAGGCGGTGTCCCCGGTGGCGCAGGACCGCGAGAGATCCCGGTCCAGACAGACCAGCGCGATGAGGCCGCCGGTGCCCAGCCCGTTGAAGCCCAGTTGGTCCCCGGCGTTGCCACAGCCCAATACCGCCAGGAGCGAGGCTCCCAGGAGCAATTGGCGGCTGTGAATGATGACATAGGGTCGCATGGTGACGTCGTTCCTCTTCAGTAGCCCAGCCGGAGGCCGAATCGAATCAGCCGGTTCTCGCCCCGGCGGGACAGCATCTCGCCGAACCGGGGGTTGGCCATCAGCGGCAGGGTGACGTTCCCCACCGGATCGGTGATGAGTGGGCTGGTGACGGCGGGGTCGATCAACAGCAGCGCGTGATCCCGAATTCCGACCTCCGTCCCGATCAGGTTCAAGGCGTCCACGGTCAGTTCCACCCGATCCTTGAGCGACGCAATAGGGAGCCCCACGCTCACCCGGAGATCCAGTGAATGGACCGCGGGGTCGCGGCAGCTGTTCCGGTTCACAAATCTTCCGCTCTGGCTGGAGAGGCAGCTGTTCGCGGAGATCACAGACTGCATTCCGGGGAGCGCCGGATCCACGAAGGCCGGGTCGTTCAACCCGGATCCGTCGCCGTTGGCGTCCACCCCCGGTTGAAATCCCGGGGTGAAGGGGAGGCCGGAGCGGTACCGGTAGCGCGCCCCAACAGTGACACCCAGGCGTCCCGGAAACCGATATTCCGCGCCCACGGTACCGCGGTGGGGAATGTCGAAATCGGATCGGCCCGCCAGCCACTCGGTCGCGATGGGATCTTCCGGGAACGGCGAGAGCTGATCGGCCGGGTCGCCGGTGGGTCCGGTGGGCCAGTTGTCCCGGGTTCGGGAATAGGTGTAGGCCGCCGAATAGGAAAGACCCATCGACGCGTGGCGCTCGACCTCGAGCGAGACCTCGTAGTAGCTGGAGAAGCCGGTGGGCTCGATGCCACTCACCAGATCGAAGATCCCGAACCGCCGGTTGGACCCCGGCGTTGGGGAGACCAGACCACCCTGCTTGACCAGGCTCCCGTAGATCGGCCGGCCCTCCTGGGTTACCCCGGTGCGGGCCAGGAGCCGATTGAGGTCAACGCGTCTCGGGAGGTAGTCGGTGTGGTGATAGGCGCCGTTGAGATGGAGGTTCATGCCGCCTGAGAGGGACCGGCTCAATCCCAGTTCCAGCTTGCCGGTCCGGGGATCCTTGTACGGCGAGTGAAAGATGGTGAGCCGGCTTGCTTTGTAGGGCGAGCCGGTCAGAGTGTCGGGGGTTGTCGGCCAGTTCGAAAAGATCCCCTGGGCCCGGAAAACCCGCAGCCGTTCCACGGCTTCGCCGAGGAGGGCCGCACTCAGTCCCTCATAGAAGAGACCCCCGCCGATCCGGAGAATCCACTCATGCCGGTCCCCCGGATCCCAGACGAACCCTGCGCGCGGACCCACCCGCTTGATCTTGCTGGGAAAGAAATTGTTGTTGAGACCCGCGGTCTTGGCCCACACCGAATCCAGCGGGATCGGACTCCGCTTGGGCGGTCGCTGGGTCTCGAAGCGGAGGCCCGCGAGCAGGCTGCTGCCGGGGCTGAGCGAGTAGGTGCCCTCAAGCCCCAGGAAGACTTGCTTGGAGTTGATGGCTGAGGGTGGGGTGACAGTGAAGGCCTGGTAGAAGTCACCGAGGCCGTTGCCGAAACTGTCCAGATCGCCGAAATGGAAGATCCCCTGGCCCCCGTAGCGGAACTCCTGCGAGTGTCGAGAGAAGTCGGCACCCCCGATCACCTTGATGAAGGAGCGACCGGTAGCAATGTGGACTGTATTGGTGAGTTCTATGTCGCGTTGCTTGAAACTCCCGGGGAGGCTCGGTGCCGCGCCGAACCCGGCGGCCTCGGCTATCAGATAAGTGGCCGGGAGAGTGGTGCTCGACCAATCCCGGCCCGCCGTGCGGAGGCCGAGGCGGAGTTCATCCGAAGTACTCTTCCAGACAGCGGTGAGTCCGAGCGCGCCGGAGAGGTCGCGGGCGTCGAGCCGGGCTCCGAAGCCCGAGGGGAGATCCTGAGCCAGCTGGGGATTGTCTTCCTTCCATTTAACCAGGCCGAACCGGGCCATGATGGAGTAGGTGGAGCTGATCCGCCAATCGGCCCGGCCGAAGACCCGGCCACCCACCCAATTCCGCAACACCGGATTGACGTAGTTTCCCACCGAAGTGCCGAAGCTGTCGGACGCCACAGCCGGGAGCGTGCTGCGGAGCGACACCGCGGCCCCACCGAAGCTGGCGCTGTCACGGGCCCACGGAAAAGCCGAGGGGCGCTTGAGATTCTGGTAGTCACCGGCAAGGAAGAACTGGGCGGTATCCCGGACCAAGGCACCGCTCAATGCCGCACCCGCCTGCACCGAGTTGAAGGAGCTATCGGCCGGGTTGTCCTTTGTGGAGTTGCCCAGGGTCTTGCCGCTCCAGGTAACGTAGGGCTCGAAGCGGAAATGATTGGTGCCCCGCCGGGTATAGCCGCTCAGCAGGGGTCCTCCAGCGGCCGGATACTCGATATCGTAAACATCGCTGATGATCCGGGCCTGGTCCAGAACGCTTCGGGGAAAGGCGGGGGCGGTCGCGGGCTCGGCCGGCACGGAGGGATGACGGATCTGCAACTCCTGAAAGCCGTCGACGAGGAGACGGCTGTCTTCCTGGGGGAGCCCGCCGCCGGCTTCGATGAATCCGTTGCGGCCGTCCCGGGGGGAACTGACCATGGCGGATTGGCGGGACAGATCGCTGATGTCGCGGCGCCAGTCGAGACCCCTCACCTCGCGCTCGTCGAGGACCTGGCCGTGCAGCGGGGCGTCGGAGAGGAGACCGCGCGGGGGATCGGGAATCTCGGCGACACTGGTGATCGGAGGCGGCCGGCGCTCGAGCGTGAGTCGGATGGAGGTCCGCTGCCCGGGAACGACCCGGACCCCACCCTGCCGAACCGGCTGGTACCCCAGCTGTTCGGCCAGAATCGCGTAGATCCCGGGTATCAGCTGGGTGAGCTCGAAGCGCCCCTTGGAATCGGTCGAGACGGTTTGAAAGGAGCCGGTAGTGCGATTCTCGACCGTGATCTGGGTGCCCAGGAGGGGCTGCCCGCTCCCGGTCACCACCTCGCCCTGGAGGGTGCCGGCGACGATGCTCTGGGCCGGCGCTGGGGGCGCCAGCGCCGTCATCAGGCCCACGAGCAAGACCAAGGCCGGGCTCCGAACGCTCACGCGACCGAGTCGGGGCATACCTCTTCCGAACTGTTGAGTGAAGGCGATGTGACCTGTCGCAGTTGACGGGCGGCGCAGTTATGATGCCAAGGAATCAATATAACGTGCCTTCGCCGGAAAGACTGGCCGGCCCCACCTGGAAGATGTCGTGGTGATCCAACAGAAAACGATCGGACGAGCGCTGGCGACTGCGGGGCTCATCTTCATCGCCGCGATGACGCTGGTGCCGCACCCCGAGCTGACGGAGCAGGCCAATGCCACTCCGGTCTGGTGCCTGGTGTGCGGTGACCTGGGCCTTGAGGACGTGATCCTGAACATCATCCTGTTTCTCCCCCTCGGGTTCGGGCTCCGGCTGGCCGGGCTTTCCCGCCGCCAGGCATTCGGCATTGCATTCCTCACGACCTTCACGGTCGAATCCCTCCAGTTCAGCCTGATCGCGGGACGGGACGCCAGCCTGAGTGATGTGCTGACCAACTCGACTGGAGGCTGGCTGGGAATCATGCTCGCGGAGCGCTGGCGGGAAGTGGTGCTTCCGGCCCCGGCCCTATCCCGCCGACTCGCCCTCCTCGGCGCGGTGATCTGGCTCGGAATTCAAACGGGCAGCGGGTTCCTCATTCGCATCTCGCTGCCGCGAACCGTGTATTTCGCGCAGTGGGCCCCGGAACTGGGCCAGTTCGACCAATTCCGCGGCCGGGTGCTCCGAGCCAGACTGAACGACAAGAACCTTCCCGGATGGAGGCTCACCAACACCGAAGAGGTGCGCCAGAGCCTTTCCCGGGACAGCTTCGCCCTGGAGGTCACTGCGATTGGTGATGACGCGAACGCTGGATTAGCGCCGATTCTGAGCATTTTTGATGACCAGCAACAGGAAATTCTGCTGCTCGGCCGCTGGGGACGGGACCTGGCCTTCCGGGTGCGCACCCGGGCCGGCGCCAGCCTGCTCCGGAACCCGGGGATCCGGCTCACCGGCGTTCTGCCGACAACACCAGGACGACTGCTCGATATCACCGCGGGCCTCGCGCGAGGCCGTCTATTCCTCCAGCTCGGGAAGGGGGAGAACCCGCAGCGGCGCGAGGTCGCCCTCAGCCCGAGCTGGGGCTGGAGCTTGCTGCTTCCGTACGAATATGCTTTCGGCCCCGAGTTGTATTTCCTGACCGCACTGTGGATCGCAGGGCTCCTCTTCCCGGTGGCCTACTGGTGGTGCCGCGGCGCCGAGACGGCGTGGAATCGGGCGTTGGGCCAGCTCGCGCTCGTCCCCGGACTGGGCCTGGCCGCGCTCCCCGCACTGAGCGGTCTGCCGGCGGTCCATTGGTCGGAATGGGCGGCGGCGGCCATCGGGATTGGCCTCGGGTGGGGCCTTGGGAAGGTGAGCGGCAAGCGGTAAGCAGTAAAGTGAGCAGTAAGCAGTCAGCAGTAAGCGGGGGGTTCTCATGGCGAGCGATTCTCTGGCGCCGAAGGCAGACGGAGTCACCCGCTCACTGCTCACTGTTCACTGCTAACTTTCCTCATATGGCTTTGTCCTTCCGCCACCGCACCCTGCTGGTCCTACTTACCCTCGGCACCGTCCCGGCCGCCGCCGCGGTCCTGGGGTGGGCCCTGACGCTACGGGAGAACAACCCCGGTGCGGCTAGCCGCGCGGCCGTCGAGGAACTCGCGGGATCGGGACGCGAGATGCTCTCACGGCTCGACACCACTCGTCTGACTGCGCCGGAACGACAGGCATTGGCCGAGCATGCCAACCGGCTGAACGAGGCCCTGAACCGGGTCCAACGAGCCGAGGCCTACAGCCAGTACTATTCCACGGGCCTGACCGTGGTGCTGCTCGCGATGGGTGGGATCGTGATTGTCGCGTCGGCCCGGCTGGGGGGTCATCTGTTCCGCCAACTGAGCCGCCCCATCGACGAGCTGGTCGGCTGGACCGCGCGGATCCGCCAGGGTGAGTCGCTGCCCAATGACCGGCCGTTCCGGGGTGCGCCGGAGTTTGCCGTCCTTCGGAACGCACTCCGAGAAATGGCGGACGGCCTGGCGGCCGCGCGGGCCCGGGAATTAGAGGCGGAGCGGCTCCGCACCTTTCGCGAAATGGCGCGGCGGGTTGCCCATGAAATGAAAAATCCGCTGACGCCGATCCGGTTTGCGGTGGCCCAGTTGACGGGATCGGCCGCGGCGGCGCAAAGGGAGGCGCTCGAGGTCATTGCCACGGAAGCCGACCGGCTGGAGCAGCTGGCCCGCGAGTTCACCGAGTTCGGCCGTCTGCCCGAGGGTCCCGCCGCCGAGGTGGATCTCGGCGAGTTGCTGACCGAGTTGGCGCGGACGTCGCTCCCTCCGGGAATGGAACCGGTGCTGGAGATCTCCCCTCGCGCGCGCACCATCGTTGGACACTACGACCCGCTCCGCCGTGCCTTCAGCAATATCCTGCGCAATGCCGCCGAAGCGACCGGAGGGAGTGGGCGGCTGGACCTCGCCCTGGCGCCCGACGGGGATGGCGCCGTCGTGGTGACGATTCAGGACCATGGGCCCGGAATTCCGCCGGATATGCGGGACCACATCTTCGAACCCTACGTCACGGGGCGCTCCCATGGCACCGGCTTAGGGCTGACGCTGGTGCGGCAGACGATCGAGGCCCACGGCGGAACGATCGGGGCATCGGAGACCGCAGGCGGGGGGGCCAGTTTCGTGGTGAGACTGCCGGTGAGCGGTGAGAGGTGAGGAGTAAGCAGTAAGCAGTGAGCAGTAAGCAGGAGGCGAGGGGCGATCACTCCATGTTTCGGATGCGCTCGCGAGTCCTCTTCAACAGCCCCAGCACGAGTCGTTGGCAGAGATGACACCGATCCAGGATGGGGACGATGGTTTCCTCCGGGACGACCAGGGCCAGGCGGAGCAGCTCCAGGAGCTCGCCAGTTTCCACAGACGAGCCATACGCGATGGTAAGATGGCGGAGGAAGGAGGGAGAGGTCGTGAAAGCGTAACCTTCGGCAATGTTGAGCTGAACCGATAGTGAAGCTTTCTGAAGTTGAGCGAAAATGGCGGCGAGGAACGGCTTCCAATGATCCCGGCTGATGCCGACAACGGCCAGCGCGACCCATTGGGCTTCCTGCCATGCCTTGAGGCTGGTGTGATCGCGCATGGCCCAACGTATGGGCAAAACCGGCGCATGCCAGCATCAAATAAACTCACGCCGGTACCGATTCCCGCGACCCCCCGTTCACTGCTAACTGCTCACTGCTTACTGCTCACTGCTCACTTATCTTCGTGAATGCCTCCCCGCATCCTCCTCGCCGACGACGAGGCCAATATCCGCCGGATGCTCCGTGCGCTGCTGGAGGCCGAGGGCTTCCAGGTCATCGAGGCGGCCACCGGGCTTGCGGCGCTCGCCGCGGTGGAACGGGACGAGCCCGATGCGGTGATGCTTGACCTGCTCATGCCGCCGGGTCCGGACGGCCTGGATACGCTCAAGGCCCTCCGCGAGCGCGGCACCGAGGCGCCGGTCATCATGATGAGCGGCAAGGCCCAGCTGTCCGACGCCGTGCACGCCACCAAGCTGGGGGCGTTCCAGTTCCTGGAGAAACCGCTCTCGCCCGAGTCGGTGCTGGCCACCCTGCGCGCCGCCCTCGATCTCCGGCGTACCCGCGCCGAGAACCGGGAGCTCCGGGCCGTCCTGGGTCGGCGGGACGAGATGGTCGGAGCGAGCGCGGCGCTGGCCGGGGTTCGGGAGCTGGTGACGCAGGTG
>JBGPJS010000085.1:0-11248 GCA_041485505.1 Gemmatimonadota bacterium
CTTGCCGCCCCCGATGTGCGTGTGCATGTCGATGGCGCCCGCCATGACAACACGGCCGGTGAGGTCGTACTCGCGGTCGATCCGCTCGTCTGGGGTCGGCGGAGCCACGACCCGACCGTCACGGACGTAGATGTCGCGGCCCTCGCCGTCCACGCCGTGAGCCGGATCGTAAACCCGCCCCCCTTTGAGTTTCAGCAGCATGAACTCGGCCCCCTAGCGCACCTACGATGACCCTCTGCCGCGAACCGTACACCATCCGCCCGGCGAATTGCTGGGCACCAGATACACGCAGATACGCGCAGATGGACGAGAGGATGGTCCCACCTGCGTTATTCTACGCTCATCTCCGGCCCCTCATGTCGTCGGTCAACCGGTGTTGAAGGTGCGTTTAGAGTGCGGCCTCGATGGCGGCGATCGCCTCCGCCACACTCGGGAGGGACGATTCCCTGACCTGCCTGAGAGGCAACGCCACGACCCTGTCGGTACGGAACAGGTGCCCGGCGTGATCGACCCCCGGCGTTCCCACGGGAATGAACACCGCTGGCTCTCGCTCGAAGACCATTCCCCCTCGGCCGAGGACGACCGTCGGCACAGTGCTGGACGGGGGAGTGCGGGTCTCGTTGAAGCTGGAAATCCAGACCAGCACGTCGGCCTCGCCGTTCTGGAGCAGGCGGAGCGCTGAATAGAGGTAGGGGTCGTAGTCCGGTTTTCCCCGGCCCAAGGAGGTGCGCACGCCGAACCCGGTCTGCCAGAGGTGGACGCTGTCGGCCGTGAGGTCGCCGTCGCTGCCACCGAGGGCCAGCCCGCTGAAGCGGGTCTGTCGGTTCAGATCCTTGACCAGCTCGCACAGGGCCTGAACGGTCAGCTCCGCATGGGGAAAATCGAAGTCCGCGGCGGCCCAGGCGATGACCCCGTAGCGCGCGGCCCGCATCCGATCCACTAGCTCTCTCCACGTGGACAACGGCAGACCGGCGGCGCTGTCGCTCTGTAGCGTGCGGCCGGCGAGCAACGCCCGGAGGACGCCGAACGCCTCATGCAGACGGGGGATCTCACACCCCAGGAGTTTCGGCGCGGGCCCGGGCAGCGTGATGCCTTCCGGCAGGCCCCGCCCCAGGAACACGACCTCGCACTGGCGCTCTCCGCCGAACAGAGTCTCCCGGTTCTCGACACAGCGCTCGAAGAAGCGAGGAAACCGACTCACGATGTCGGTGCCGGCGACGATCAACAGATCGGCCCGATTCCGGATCTCCGACAGAGTCGTGGTGACCCAACCCCCGTCCTGTAGGGCCAAGACGTTGCGGATGCTGGCCGCGGAGTTCATATGGTCCAGCACCCCGCCGCAACGGTCCGCGAGCCGGCCGGCGGCGCGTGCCCCCGCGACATCCGTCGCGAGCCCTGCGATCAGGGGTTGGTGCGCGTCGGCCAGCAGCCGGGCCGCCGCCGCCGCGGCCGCTTCCAGCCTCACCGGCCGGCCGGCGATTCGGGGCTGCGACCAGCCCGGTGGCGGCACCCGCTCGAAGGCGGCCGCCGCGATGCGACAGCCGTTTGCCTGGACGGTGAGCCGGCCTCCCGCCCCGCCTATGGTGAGATCGTCGCATACCAGCCCGCAAAACGGGCAGCCGACGTTGGAAACCGGGTCTGGGATCATCGGGATACCGACATGGTCAACGGAAGATAATACCTGCTAAGATGTGACAATGAATAAATATCGCAATGCCGACTGATTCGAAGCCGTTTCTCGTCGTCGCGACGACAGGCCGGGCGCTGGCGGCCTCGGCAGCGCGGGCCGGTCACCCGGTCGTCGTGCTCGACTTCTTCGCCGACCGAGATACCCACGCCCTCGCGGGCCAATGCCGGGCGGTGATGGCGGCGAACGCCATGCGCTTCGACCGCCGGGCCCTGCTCGCCGCGGCGAGCGCATTGGGGCCGCCCGAATGCTGTGCCGGGGTGGTTTATGGATCCGGATTCGAGGGGCGGACCGGCCTGCTGACCCGCCTCGCCGCCCGCCGCCGGTTGTACGGCAACGACCCATCGGTCGTCGTCACGGTGAAGGACCCGGCACGCTTCATCCCCCTGCTCGATCGTGCCGGAATCCGCCATCCCGAGGTGCGACGCACGGCGCCGCAGGATCCCGTCGGCTGGCTGGTGAAGCAGCCCGGTGGGGCCGGGGGCACCCATGTGCGCCACGCCGGCAAGCGCCGCGTCCGCGCCGGTTCCTATTTTCAACGCCTCGAGCCGGGCCGGGTATTCTCGGCGCTGTTCCTGGCCGATGGCCGACGCGCCTGCATCCTCGGCTTCAACGAACAGTGGACCACCCCGGCGCGGCCCGGCCGCCCCTTTCTTTACGGTGGTGCCGTCAGTCGGGTCACTCTGCCGGCAACAGTAGCTTCCGACCTTCACGTCAGACTCGACGCCTTGGTGGCCGCAACGGGCCTCGTCGGGCTGAACGGACTCGACTTCCTCCTGCGCGACGAGGAGTGGCTGGTGCTGGAGCTGAACCCGCGTCCGACGGCCACGATGGAATTGTACGACCCCGATTACCCGCGCGGACTGTTCGACTGGCATCTGCGTGCCTGCGACGGCGAGCTGCCTGCTGGGGCGGCGCTTCCCCGTGCGGCAAGGGCCCATGCAGTGGTCTACGCCGCTCTCGCCTGGCAGGTGAGCGAGGGGTTCACTTTCCCCGACTGCTGCCGCGACATTCCCTGTCCGGGGACCCGGTTTACCCCCGGGGACCCGATCTGTACGGTCCACGCGGCCGAATCCGATCCCGAAACGGCCATGGCCTTCGTCCGTCGGCGACAGGGGGTTCTTGAGCGCGCCATCATGGAGGAGGCGGCCAGCGCCGTCGGGGCGTGAGGATCTTCGTCTACGAATTCATCACCGGAGGGGGACTGGCCGGTGCGCCCCTCCCACCGAGCCTGGTGCACGAGGCCGACCTGATGGTCCGCTCGCTCCTCGACGACCTCGTCGCAGTCCCCGGCGTCCGGATCCTCACCAGCCGCGACCCGCGGCTGCCAGCCCTGTCAGGCTACCACGCGCTCGTGCCGGAGCCCGGGGAGAAGGCGACCGCGCTGTACGCCCGCGGCGTCGCCGCTGCGGACGCGGCCTGGCCGATCGCTCCGGAGACCGGGGGAGTGCTGGAGCTTCTTGGCCGCCGGACCCTCGATCTCGGGAGGGTGCTGCTCGGCTGCCCCCCCGAGGCGGTGCGTCTCACAACGAGCAAGCGTGCCACCGTCACCGCGCTCCGCGACGCGGGGGTTCCCACCGTGCCTACTTTCGCGCAGGCCGAGGCGGTGCCAGCGCTGCCGGGTCCATGGGTCGTCAAGCCGGATGACGGCGCCGGCTCCGAGAACACTACCCAGGTGCCCGATTGGCGACGGGCCCGTGAACGCCTGGAGGCGGATCCGGGGCACCTGATCGCGCAGCCGTGGCTGAAAGGCGACGCGTTGAGCCTCTCACTGCTGTGCGCCCAGGGTCGGGCCCTCCTCCTCAGCTGCAACCGCCAGCAGGTTCGCCTCACCGATGGCCGAGTCTCGCTCGGGGGAATCAGCGTCAACGCCATCGCTGATCGAACCGGGTGCCTGGCCCGGCTGGCGGGGCTGATCGCGACGGCGATTCCCACCCTCTGGGGATACGTCGGCGTCGACCTGGTACAGTCGCCGGAGGGACTTGTCGTGCTCGAGATCAACCCGCGGCTGACCACATCGTATTGCGGCCTGCGGCAGGCACTGGGCTTGAACGTCGCCGCGATGGTGCTGGATCTCCTGCAACCGGACGCCGCGACGCCTCGGCGACGCACTATCCCCGAGGGGGGACCGACCGTCGAGATCAGTCTGGAGGCCCTGTCGTGAGCCGGAGTCCCGTAATCGGCTGGGACCTGGGAGGGGCGCACCTCAAGGCGGCCCGGTTGGATCCTTCGGGCGCTGTGGAGCGTGTCCTCCAGGTGGCCTGCCCGCTGTGGCAGGGAATCCAGCATTTGCACGGCGCGCTGGAGCAGGCCGTGGCCATCCTCGGGGCGGCTCCCCTCCATGGAGTGACCATGACCGGCGAGATGGTCGATCTCTTTCCCAATCGGGGTGAAGGAGTGGCGCGGCTGGTAGCGGCGATGTGCCAGCACGTTCCCCCTGTCTCACTGCGGTTCTACGCTGGTCCAGATGGCTTTGTGGATGCCGGTGCGGCCCCCGAAGCCGGCCTGCGGCTGGCCTCCGCCAACTGGATGGCGAGCGCCGCGCTGGTCGCCGCGCGCGCGGACACTGCCTTCTTCGTGGATATCGGGAGCACCACGATCGATCTCGTCCCGATCCGGGGCGGGCGCGTCCTGGCGCGCGGACGGTACGACGCCGACCGGCTGGTCGCCGGAGAATTGCTGTACACCGGGGTGGTGCGCACGCCGCTCATGACGCTGGCCCGGGAGGTGCCCTTCGCTGGCGACTGGGTACCGCTGGTGGCTGAGCACTTCGCGACGACCGCGGACCTTTATCGGCTGAGCGGCCAGCTGCCCGAACCCGCCGACCAGCATCCTGCGGCCGATGGCGGGGAGAAGACCGCCCCGGCCAGCGCACGGCGCCTGGCGCGGATGATCGGTCGCGATGTCGAGTCGGCCCCGCTTACGGCCTGGAAGCGGCTCGCCACCTGGCTGGCAAGAACGCAGCTCCGCCGCATCGAAGATGCGTGCGATCGGCTGCTTTCACGTGACTTTCTCCCCCGCGACGCGCCCGTCATCGTCGCGGGAGTGGGCCGCTTCCTGTCGTCCTCGCTGGCCGCCGGTTGGGGCCGTCCCTGCATCGACTTCGCGGGCCTCCTGCCGGGCAGCGGGGCCGCGCCCGATCGGGTCTCGGACTGCGCGCCTGCGGTCGCGGTTGCCTGGCTCGCCCAGCGCGAATCGGCGCCCTAGCTGGGCGCGGCCTCTGTGCTCGTCCAGGGGACCATCTCAACCATCTCCGATCCCGAGTCGCCTCAGGGCCACTTCCGGCGAGATGACCCGGAGATAGTCCAGTGCCGTGCCTGACGCCTCGCGCAGCCCGAGAGTCTCGACGAGGGCGCGCTGCTCGCCCCCCGCGAGACCGTCGGCAAGTAGCGCCGCGCCCTGCGCGCCCTGCTTCGCGACCTTCGCGAAACCCTGGAGGTCCCGCACCGGCGCGATAGCGACCAGGCGGGGCTCCAGCTCGGCCCGGACCTCGGGGTCTCTCGCGTGGCGACCGGAGAGCAGAATCTCACGGGGCCTCGGGTGGGACGCCGTCAGCGCGAGTACTGCCTTGTGCGCGGCCTCGACATAAGCCGAGAGGCCTTGGGCCCCGGGGCTGCTGAGACGGCCTCCTTCGAACAGCATCCGCTTGGTCACGGTCCCCGCAAGAAACGCCACTTCGCCGTCCCACCCACCCGCCGACAACCACCCCATCGGCCCGCCGGTTCCCCCGATGCCGTCCACGATCCGGCCGCTCTCGACCGCCACCCCAGCCGTAAATGCGCCGCCCAGCTCCAGCAGGATGAAAGATGTCGCTTTCGGTGGGCACCGCAGGCGGAGTTGCTGATCCTGAATTGCCAGCGCGGCGGTCGCCACCTTGTCTGCCGTGCCGAGATCGATCCGGTTGAGTTTGCGATACGGGGGGACCGAAGGGAGGTGAATTACCCCCGGCGTGTACACCACCGGGAGTCCTGAGGTACCGAGCACTCGGGCCAGCCGCCGGAGGCCGCCGATCCCCCCTGATTCGCCCTCGTCGGCCAGAAAGGCCAGCCGGAGGTCGCGCTCCGTTGCCTCGTTGGCGCGGACCAGCGGGAGGCCGTAGCCCGAGGGTCCGCCGATCAGATCTGGTTCGCCGGTCGACCGGAGCCAGGCGACGAACCGGTTCGGGTCGGCCAGCGCGTCGGCGGTGGGCAGCATCCGGTCGAGGGTGAGGCGACCGTCCTCGAGGCCGCAGACATCGATGCTCAGGGTGCCGGGGTCGATGCCGATTACGCGGACCATGGGATGCCCGATCGGCGGCGCTACTTTGCGGCCAGATCCTTCCCGAAGTCGTAAATCGTCTCGGCGTCAAACACCAAGTCGTTGCGCTCGAACAGGCGCACGATACACGCCTTGTGAAGCTTGGTCTTGAAGTTGCCTACCCCCAACGCGCCGAACACCTTCGTCCCGTCGCGTTCGATTCCATCGTCGTTCACATCGACACCCTCGATGCCCAGCGGGGGCACCGCGTTAAGGTCGACGGCCACCTGCAGGCGGTGGTTGGCCCAAGCGGGCTTTGGCACCAGCATGACGCCTGCGGGACCGCAGTTGAGCAGGATCTCACACCATTCGGTCACCATCGAAGCCTGAGGGGCGTCGCGGAGCACGGTTGCGTCCACCCTTCCGCCAAAGCGGGACAGGATGCTCTGTTTGGCCCGCTCCCCATCTTCAGTCTTCCGCGAGGTGATCAACACGTCCGCCCCCTCGCTCGCGAGGAGCCCGGCGGCGCGGAGTCCCACCGGCCCGGTTCCGGCGATCACGGCGGCTTTCTTTCCCTTTACCGATCCGACCGCCTGTTCAATCTTCACCACGGCCGCGACCGCGGTGGTGTTGGAGCCGTTGGAGTCGAGCATCATGGAAACCGTGAACGGCCGAAAGATTGCCTTCTTCGCCTGCTCCAGGAGGGCTTCCCCTGCGGCCATGTTGGCGCCGCCGACCCAGACGGCCGTGCTCTTCAGGTCGTTGATGCCGCGAGTGAAGATGCAGCCGTGAATCAGGTCTCGCACATCCTCCGGAGCCACTCCCCCGTAGCTCATGATCTCGTCGGCACCCGCGTCGTAGGCGACTACCTGGTCGAAGGCGCTGGGCAGGCGTGAACTGTCGAGCTGCAGTAGAAGCTTTCGCATCGGCGATTCCTGGTCGGTTGGGGAGCAGAGGGAGAGGCAAAGGAAGGAGGGGCGGGACCACCCCGCCCCCCCTTACAATAGAGAACTGCCAGTCCGCCGGGAAGGCCGGACCGTCGCGGCGATCAGCCCTCCGCGCCGCCCGCGAACGGGTGCTTGGCGGTCTTGGCGGCCGAGAGCACCTGATCCACCGTCGGCAGGCCCTTCAGCGCCCGCTCGATGGACTGCTTGGTCGCCTCGTAATTGAACTTGTAGATCTTCTTGTCATCCGCGGCCTGCCAATGGATGAACACCCCGACCAGGATGCACCAGTCGTTGGCCTTGTCCTTGGGGATAACGCCCGAGGCCACGCTGTCAACGACCGCGCGCGCCACCGCGGCCTGCGCTGGGCCGAACATCTGAACCGCCTGTTTGGCGCCCTTGATCGTGACCTTGTTGAACAGGACCGTGTCCGGTTTGCACGGAAGGTTCGGCGTCACGACCGCGAGCAGCGTGGTGAAGCCGTCCTTGTTGTTGGAGAGCGCGTTCACGAAGGCCGCGCCTGTGACGCCGCTCTTGGAGCCGATGATCAGGTCGACGTGTGCAATCTCGTTGCCATCGCCCACCAGCGACTCACCAATGAAGAAGTCTGCTGCCATGTCTGCCTCCGTCTGCGTGTTGAAGAAGGAAAGGATTTGCTGCCACATAATGCGCTCGTCCGGATGAGGAGCTGGGCACAGGAGCGACGTGGGGAGCTAGGGGAGACTCCGGGCACGCAGTCCCGCCGGGGCGGGTAGCTCGAGGCTCGGACCTGGAACCTCAGGGGCCATTAGTATGGAACCGGTCGGTAGGACTGTCAAGCATGACGGCGGCGGCTGTCATCATGTACGACCGGTGGTTTCGGCGACCGGGGGCGATCTTCCGCGGTCATATCGAGTCCGGAAGTCCCGCTGCAGACGCCCGGGAGTGCCCGCCGGTTTCCGGCGACCACTCCTCATGAATGCCTCGGCCCTTCCCTTGTCCCAAGGAGAGGACGTTCTGCCGCCGGGCCCGATCATCTAAGTCATTCCTTTCCTTCCACTTGATGCGTTGGCACGAGGCTCGCTTCCCTGCTCGCCCATTCCATCCACCACAACCCGGGAAGGTGAGCAATGACACCACGCATGATGATCGGGCCGGTCGTTCTGGGCCTGGTATTGAGAGTGTCTCCGGCACTGGCCCAGCAGGTCTCCGCCGGCATTCAGGTTCTTGATGGTCCCGTCGCAGCCCACATCCTGATTGGCCAACCCTACGGCTCCCGTCCCTTAGCGGTGTATCCCCGGCGCCGGGTGGTAGTAGTGGAGCACTACGCCCCCAGGGTTCTCGCAGTTGAGCGCCTGCATCGGGGAAACGGTTACTGGCGCCACCAACGTTTTCACCGCGTGTACGCGTATTACGACTGCGACCGCGACGTGTACTACGACCGCTCCGACGAGCGCTATCCGGGGCTCCGCCAGGTGGCCTTGTATGAGCGGGATGGTCGCTTCTACCGTGATGACCGCGGTGAGCGCGACCACGACTGGGATCACGACCGTGGGTGGCATGATGACAACGATCGCTGAATGAGCGCTCCCGAGCGCCTGCAGTCATACACTCCGGGGCCGCCGGAGCCGAATCTCCCCGCGCAAGCGGGGAGGTTTGTTACAGGTATGGTCGTGTCGCAAATGGGACCCTGATTGACGCAAACCGGGCCTATGAGGCGGGCGGGGGCGAGCTATGGTGAGTTGGCTGTCGTGAAGAGTTGGCGGCCATCCGTCCTTGCCGTCCCCTCCTCTTCGTCTCAATGTGGAGGCTCCATGCGACCGACCCCCGCGGTCCGCCCTCTTCTCCGGGAGCGCTCGATGATCCTGGCCCTGGTCTGTACTCTCACCTCCGGCGCCACCCTCTATGCCGCCGCCTGTCGGAGCGACGAGCCGCTGGCCCCGCCCGGGACGGTGGTGGCGGCATCGGTGCCGGTGGTGGCGGACTCGAATTGCTCCAAGGTCTTCTTCAAAATCCTGAGCGCGACCTCGGTCCAGACCACCTTCCCGAACCGCGCCACCTGCAGCACTACCGGCCTAGTCATCATCAAGGGGCCGGCGGCGACCTGGGCTCAGTCCCCCAACCGGCGCCTCTCGCTGTTCATCCGCATCCTCAACAAGAGCACTACCCCCATCCAGCTCCCGGTCCGGCTGTTCCTCCCGACCAGCGGGACCACGGTCATCGCGCCGGCGGGTACCCCGGCCTCGAAAGTGGTGGCGCAAAACCCGGATAGCAGTTTGGCTGGCGGGAAGCTGTGGCTGATTGGGGGGACCGCCACGCTGGCAGCGGGGGATTCGACGGTGCTGGACACGGTCCGGTTCACCGTGCAGTCACCGGTGACGCAGGCGAAGTTTGCGTTTCAGGCGACGGCGAACTCGGCTGGGGGGCCGCCAGTGCCCTTGCAGCCGCCTGATACAGTCCCCGCATGGTTTCACGACGATACAAGCTATGCCAACGGCGGCAACGGTAACTTGAAAAGGGTCGTCAGTGTCCTCTTTAGAGTCGGTGCAACCCAGGCGGAGAGACAAGCGGCAATTGACGCGACCGGTGGGGTCATCATTGGCGGGAAGCGACTGTCCAGCGGTGATGGAGTGTATGACCTGCTCATCTCCGATGATGGTTCCGGCACCCAGATGCGGCAAGCACTTCAGACCCTCAAGTCTTTCTCCCAAGTAGAGACCGCATTTCTGAACTATCGCCTAGAACCGAGTTACCTTCGCCCACAGGAGGGGGCGGGTTGGCAGAAGCCCGATTGGCAATTGAACCCAGATAGTGCGAGCGGCCCCAACTGGGGACTGGAACAGGTGGCAGCGCCGCTCGCTTGGGGCTGCTCGATTGGCGATACGTCCGCGCATCTGACGGCCTTCGATCACGGTTTTGACAGCACTGAAGCCCTCCTGAACGCTCGCCCACCCATTCCTCCTCTCGGAGTCATGCTCTCGCCTATCGATACTTCAAGGCACGGGACGAGAGTCAGTTCTATTCTGGCGGCGGCCGGCGACAATGGAGTGGGTATCACCGGAATGATGTGGCGGGCGAGCCTGGGCCTTGTCGATCACGGAGGCAATCCCGACGCCAGGGATATCGCAGCATTTATCGAAAAGGAAGGGCTGGCCGGGACTCACATCGTGAACCTATCTCTTCAGCGTCGATGGCAGGGCACTCCAGGAACCGCGGCTGATTCAGCGGTTGTCGATAGTGTACTGGGGCCGATGTGGCCAATCCTGCGGCGGTCACTCGGCAGTGGGAAGATGCCTCTAGTCGTCATAGCAGCCGGAAACAGCAACTTCTCCGCCTATTGGTCGATGCTGCCGATTCTTAGAGACAGCTTTCCCGCAAACGTGGTCGTTGTTGGTGCCAGTGCGCGAAGCCTCTCCCGGTGGGCGTTTTCAAACTTCGGCCCATTGGTCGACCTCTACGCCCCGGGTGACTCTCTCTCCGCCCTCGCAGCGGGCAACGTCATTCGCACAGTATCCGCAACTTCATTCGCGGCGCCTCTTGTCACGGGGGCCGCAGGCCTCTTGAAGTCCTTCGACGCAAGACTAGCACCCAATGATTTGCGCAGTCTGTTGCTAGATGGTGCTGACAGTGGCGGGCGAACGATAAGCGGCCAGTCCTCACCGGGAAACCGCCTCTTGAACGTTTACGCATCTTTGAAGCTCGCTGCCAAGCGGCCGGGTGCCCCGCTTTGCGGGAACCGTGTGGTGATGAAGCCGGATACCAATGTCTACGTGGAACGGACCTCAGGTGACGAACTCCTCGGCCGGCTGCCTGCTTTCTTATCCCGCGCCTGGATTCGGCCGGCAGCGGCGGAATGGCCGTGGAGCATGGAGGCAGGATCATCTCGCAGTGTACCTACGGCTCTGCTGCGACCTGCTTCAAGGCCTTTGAGTTCATCGGCACCACCTGGATGGCCTCGACAACACTGAGCGCCGCCTACGAGACCAACAGCGGAGAGTTCTCCGCATCGCGCGGGCTGACTCATGATCGCGACAGCCTGGTTGAGGCAATTCCGAACGCCCCGGGGGGACCCTACCAGGTGTACCTGGTGGCCCGCGGCGGCCCCTTTCCGCCTGCGGGTCGACTCCTCGGCACCGTACCGGGGAGCGGATCGAATGGGTGCGGCAACCTCACCTACGCCTTGATGGCCCCGCAGGGCGACTTCGTCTACGCGATGGAGAACGTGCGCTCAGGGTCTGGCTGCGGCACCTACTCGACAGTAGGGTGGCGGCTGCGAGTCTCGGATGGGACGGTCACGAGTCAACCGGGGCTGTCGGGGCTCCCTTTTTACATTTTCTTCTTTGGAGTATCCGAAGACGGCACCCGAGCGGTGGATCTAGGCGTCGAGACGATCAGCGGCGTC